>NZ_KI912434.1:43469-43676 GCF_000518425.1 Pseudoalteromonas sp. 23_GOM-1509m | reverse complement strand
GGAGTGGTAGTTCAGTTGGTTAGAATACCGGCCTGTCACGCCGGGGGTCGCGGGTTCGAGTCCCGTCCACTCCGCCATTTGATATCGTAACAAAATTAGTAAGTGCATTACCCCATGCACATACCACTGCGGAGTGGTAGTTCAGTTGGTTAGAATACCGGCCTGTCACGCCGGGGGTCGCGGGTTCGAGTCCCGTCCACTCCGCCA
>NZ_KI912434.1:3363-43459 GCF_000518425.1 Pseudoalteromonas sp. 23_GOM-1509m | reverse complement strand
CCATGCACATACCACTGCGGAGTGGTAGTTCAGTTGGTTAGAATACCGGCCTGTCACGCCGGGGGTCGCGGGTTCGAGTCCCGTCCACTCCGCCACTTGTTATTTCCTCAATAACAAGCAATAAATAATTTACTTATTAATAAATACAAACATCATTTTTATCAGCTATCAGCTATCAGCTATCAGCTATCAGCTATCAGCTATCAGCTATCAGCTCGACTCTTATATACTAACCTGCTAATATTCTTGTCTATTCTTCAATATTCAGCTTCTTATCTCTGCATGAATTACCAAGAATCTAATCTCACTTTAAAAAAGGAAGCATTAAGATGAGTACATTAGGTCAGCAATTAAAGCAGCTAAGAAATAATAAAAAATTGAGCCAACCTGAATTTGCCCAGCAAGTAGGTATAGAGCAAAGTTATTTATCAAAACTTGAAAACGATAAATCAATTCCCTCGAATGAAATATTTAGAGCTTTATTGATAGCATTAGACCTTTCAATTGATGAGTTTATGAAGCCCCTTACCTACAGCCATGACAAAACAAGACTCATGCAAATACCCGATTTAGAGCTGTGGTTTAAAAGTAAAGCAGTAAAGAGCTCAGTCGCACAGCGTAAAATTATATACCTCGCTATGTTTCTGATTTCTTTTGGCTGTGCATTATTTTATGCAGGACATAAAAATTATCTGTTCAATGAACGCTTTTACGAATACAAATCACTGGGTGTGATCAAAACAGATGAACCCCTGAATGTTTTTACTCATTGGAGCAATTATATTATTGATTCAAACCGAGAGAAAAGAGAGGAAAAAACTCGTGAAATGCTGGCCAGAAGGGTACCCAGTTTTAAGTTAATGGATGAATACATCGGTGAATCATTTGTTGAAGAAGTCGAGGGAGGTAAACGACTTTATAACGTAGATGAACTCTCGCGAACAATACCACATGCAGGCAATAGTTGGTTTGAGTTTTTAGGTATTTTGGCTGCTGTATTTGGTTTGGCGTTCGCTTTACTGGAACCCAGATTAACCAAGCAATAAAAAAGTAATAAAAAGCCTGCGTACATGAAAACGCAGCAGGCTTTAATATAAATTGGCTTGCAATTATCCTTGTGGGCCAAATAACTCTTTTAAGTAAGTATCTAAAAAGTTGAGGTAGGCGTTTGAGGCGCTGATACGGTTTTCTTTTTTGCTAAAACCGTGTCCTTCATCATCAAATAATACATATTCTACTGGCACACCATTAGCTTTAACCGCAGCAACCAACTCATCGCTTTCAACTTGTAATACGCGTGGATCATTAGCACCTTGTATTACCATTAAAGGCTTAGTGATGTTATCGGCATGAAACAGCGGTGAAATAGCACGGTGACGTTCACCATCGGTGGCAGGATCGCCCATTTCATCGTAAAGCGCCTTTTTAAAGCTTTCCCACCATGGTGGAATTGAGTTCAGTGTGCGTACCCAGTTAGTCACACCAAAAATATTGATACCTACTTTGAACTCTTCCGGTTTAAAGGCAAGCGCGGCTGCGGTCATAAAACCGCCGTAGCTACCACCCATGATGCCGATTTTATCTGCATCGACCCAATCTAGGCTTTGTAAGTGTTTTTTACCGTAGATAATATCTTGTAGATCATCGGTGCCATGTTTTTTATCGTCTAAATGGAAAAATGTTTTACCATAGCCTGAGCTACCGCGGTTATTGACGGCAAAAATAGCATAGCCATGATTAACTAAATGTTGCTGCATTGCGCTATAACCAGTTCGGCTTTGCCCACCTGGGCCGCCATGCACCCAAATAAGTGCAGGTACTTTATTGGTGCTGCTGGCTTGTTTTGGTTTGTATAATACGCCCGGTATTTCTAAACCATCAAAACTTTTAAAGCGCACAATGGTGCTCTCTACTAAGTCGTTTTGATCTATATCTTCACTTAATGTGTTGGTAAGTTGCTTGGCTTCATTACTGCCAACTTGCCAAACAAATAAGTTGCTTGGTGAGGTATCTGAATTTAAATAAAACGCCATGGTTTTCTCATCGCTTGAGAAATTCACACCACGTAGATTTCCCGCAGGTAATTTAGGCATGGCAATTTCATCCCCTGTTTGCGTGTCTTTTACTGTGACCTTTGTGCTGGCATCAGCATTTACACCGCTTACTTGGTATCGCCCAGATTTAGAAAAATCAATAAAGCTAACGTCCCAATCATCTTTTAATGCTGGACTGTGCTTGCCTGTGGCGAGCTCATATTGCCACACCTCTGAAAACTCTCCTTTAGCGTCTGTTGAGTAGTATAAATATTTGCTGTCTACAGAGAAGGTCTCAGGCGTATATTGTGCTGGTGTATCGTGTTTTGAAATTAATTGCGGCTTGAGGGTTTTCTTATAGGTATCAAGAATAAACGTATC
This sequence comes from Pseudoalteromonas sp. 23_GOM-1509m, assembly GCF_000518425.1. Classification (NCBI taxonomy): domain Bacteria; kingdom Pseudomonadati; phylum Pseudomonadota; class Gammaproteobacteria; order Alteromonadales; family Pseudoalteromonadaceae; genus Pseudoalteromonas; species Pseudoalteromonas sp. 23_GOM-1509m. The sequence continues at coordinate 41,045 of NZ_KI912434.1, read as the reverse complement.
GCTGTCTTTATTGGTATTATTTTTAGACAGCGCAATGTAGCGTCCATCGGGGCTAATTGCGCCCACATCTAGTCCTTGTGTGTTTTGATAAACGGGCGTGACTTTATAGGTTTTGCTATCTACGCGATACAAGTCCATAAACTTGGCATCGCGTTGATTACTGGTAATAAAAAACTGACTGCCATCTTTAGTAAAGCCTGCAAAACTCGCGCGGGTTTCTTCCCCTGGGGTTAAATCTTTGATTGAACCATCAACTTCACGCACATAAACATGGTAGCGCTCATTACCGCCTGAGTCCTTGGTAAATAGTACACGCTCATCATTTGGGAAATAGCGAATAGGGTAGGTGCTGTCTTCAAAATTGGTTAGGCGCGTTTTGCTACCTGTTTTTACGTCAACTTCATACAAGCTGTAAATACCGCTTTCATCGCTACTAACTAGAACTTTATCGCCAGTCGGGGAAAAGCTACTGCCCATGATAGATGTTGTATCAAAAAAGGTTTTAGCGTTATAGGTTTTTACTTGTCGTGTTTGCTCAGTTGCCACAGGGGTAGAGGCTGAATTATTAGATTGACTGCAACCTGTTAATGTAATTGATACTGCACAGGTAATACAGGCAAATTTGAGGGCTTTTTTCATAGATACATTCCTTGGATTATAATTATGGACTTTTAGTGTTAACCGAAGGTTTTTTAAACGCAAGTAATTAGCCTATTCGAACTGCAATAAAGTGTTACAAACCATGTAGTCCACGAAAATAGAAAACCAGTTATAATTCACTTTCAAAATCAGGGAGTATTTATGATAGAAGTCATTGGGTTACATAAACAGTTTGCTGAAAACGTATTGTACAGTGGTTATAGTGTGCAGTTTTATGCACCTAAAATATGCATTGAAGCGCCTAATGGCCAAGGTAAAACAACGTTGTTGATGATGTTGGCAGAGCTCGAAACGCGCCAAAGTGGGCAGATTTTATTTTCTAAAAAAGCATTAACCGAACCGCATAAACAAGTTGCTATAGCATCAGACTGTATTGCTTTACCTGACTTTCTTACGGCAAAGCAAATTATTAACTTGTCCGTGAATACGCTGGGTTGTGATTGGCCAACGACAATAATAGATGGGTTTAATTTCAATGAATTTTTAAATACTCGTTTTGATGCGCTGTCGTCAGGTAATCAAAAGAAATGCCAGTTAATTTTAGCGCTTATGCGTGATGCACCTTATTTACTTCTAGACGAACCCAGCGCAGCACTTGATCAAGCCAGTATTCAGTATTTATTAGTACTGCTTGATGAATATCTAATAGATAAGCCAAATGGGCAAATAGTCATCACCTGCCATGAACCAGCGCCATTTATTGAGCGTGGCTTTGAGTGTATACCGTTATGATTGCAAATTTAAAACAATCAATCGGGCAATATCGCTCTTTTATGGATTATCGTTATCAGGCGTACAAAACTGAACTCACGCAATTATTGTTACAACTAAAAAGCTTTGGGTTGTTATTTTTAGTGGTGTTAGGCTCGTCAGTGTTGGGTTTGATATTGCTACTTTTTTTAGGCCTTGGAAAAATTATAGACAGCAGCGCAGCACCCCAATACGGTGCACAAATGGCTTTATTTTATTTGTTACTACAAAGTGTGATGCTCAGCGCAATGAAGTCAGCAATTAAAAATAGTAAGCAGCGGTTATTTCAGCAAACTATTGCACGATCAGTTTGGTTATATTTAGTCGATATTAAACTATTAACGCTCAGTAATGCATGGCTTATAGCCAGTGTATTAATTGCGCTAGATTTAACGCTATCACAATGGGTTAAAGTACCGCATTTTATTGTATTTATGTTGCTGCAGTTTAGCTTGGGCGTTTTGTGTTTATACAAAACCAGCGCACTGGTATATGGCTTTTTGTTTAGCACGATATTAGTGCTGGTTCCTATTCATATGCAGCCGCTCACTTATCATATGGGCTTTGCTTTATTGTTTGCGCTGAGCCTTTTTGTCCCCGTGGTTAATGTTAACGGGCGTATTGCAGTAAGTTCATTATTGGGCTTTTGGTTTTGTTATTTATTAAACCATTGTTGGACACTTGTTTGGCGCGTGTCGTTACTTTTATGTGTATTCATGGCATCAGCTGCGCTAATAAACGAACGTGCTGATTTAGTACCTATACTTGTGATATTAGCCATGGCTTTTATTGTACTCTTTAGTAGTTCATTGCAATTTGATTGCGGTAGGGTGTATGAGCAGTATCGATTATTTTTTAAAACATGCGAGCAAGAACGCGCCTTTTATATTAGCCAGTTTTTACCTAGCATATTGCTGTTTTTATTAGCCACAATAAGTTATAGCGTTATTTTTGGTTACACTCATATTGTATTATTTGTCATTGGAAATATGTGGTGTGTATTACAGGTTTACCTTGCACAAAAAAAACCAGCGCATTATGCGCTGGTTTGGCTAATTTCAACAGGGTTGCTGCTAGCTTTACTAAATTAGTTAAGCGGCATCTGCCTTTTTAGATTTAGCTTTGCTATTACGCGCTGCTTTGCCGGCAAGTAAATCTGCAGGGTCAAAGTCGTCAACGTTAATAACGTCTAAGCGAGCTTGTTCAACAGCTGCTAACTTATCAGCTTCAGCTTGGCTTAAAATGCCGGCTTCTAAGCCCATTTGCGCCACTTTATCAAGTTGGAAGAATGGCAATTTAACGCCTTTCTCTTTACATACGCGTTCAAATAAAGGCTCTACCTCTAGCACATCTTTAAGCGTTTGCTCTTGACGACCTACAAGGTTAAGCGGCTCGTTTGTAAGGTATACATAGCTTGCTAAACGATTACGCGTTTCGCTAGGCACTTGCAGTAATTGCGCTAGTTTATGCTCAAGTTTGTCGGTAGGTTTACGAACCGGGCGACCAAACGGGAATAACAATACTTTTAATACGCCACGAAGTGGTGCAGATGGCATATTGTTGATTAAATCAGCAAGCGCACGTTGACAGTGGTAAAGGTGATCCTGACAGCTCCACTGAACCAGTGCAAAATCTTCTTTTTTACGGCCTTCGTCGTTATAACGTTTAAGCGTTGCAGACACTAAGTAAAGGTAGCTTAATAAGTCACCTAAGCGTGCTGAAATACGTTCTTTACGTTTAAGTGAACCACCAAATACTGCCATACTAATATCAGACATAAGTGCAAGCGATGCACTAAAGCGTGAAGCTATACGATAAAACTCTGCCGTTTCGTCTTTGTACGGCACACTAGTAAAGCGAGCGCCAGTAAGTGCAAGCCACTTAGTGCGTACTAGGTTAGACATGGTAAAGCCAATGTGGCCCATTAGCGCTTTATCAAATACGTTAAGCGCTTCTTCGCGGTCTTCAATTTCACACGCACCTAGCTCGGTAAGTACAAATGGATGACAACGAATAGCACCTTGACCATAAATAATCATATTACGGGTCAAGATGTTTGCACCTTCAACGGTAATGGCAATAGGTGCACCTTGATAGCCACGACCTAAATAGTTATTTGGCCCAAGCATGATCCCTTTACCGCCTAGCACATCCATTGCATGAATGGTGGCATCGCGCATTTGCTCGGTAAGGTGGTATTTAATAATAGCCGAAATAACAGATGGTTTTTCGCCTAAATCAACCGCGCCAGTAGACATACTTACTGCAGCGTCTGAGCTGTAAGCATAACCGGCAAGTTTCGCCATTGACTCTTCAACCCCTTCCATTTTACCAATTGGTAAGCGGAATTGACGACGAATACGGCTGTAAGCACCGGTTGCTACAGCAATCATTTTAATGCCACCGGCTGAATTTGACGGCAATGTAATTGCACGACCAACCGATAAACACTCAACCAGCATACGCCAGCCTTGACCAGCCATTTCTGGGCCACCAATAATGTAATCAAGTGGTACAAAAATATCTTTACCGCGAGTAGGGCCATTTTGGAACGGCACATTAAGCGGGAAGTGACGACGACCAATTTCTACCCCTGGGGTATCTGTTGGGATAAGTGCACAGGTAATACCAGGCTCTTTAACGTCACTTAATAATCCATCTGGATCTTGTAATTTAAATGCTAGACCAAGAACCGTAGCTACAGGTGCAAGTGTAATGTAACGCTTGTTCCATGTAAGGCTTACACCGACTACTTCTTCGCCATTCCATTGCCCTTTACATACTACACCATAGTCTGGAATTGAGCTTGCATCAGAACCTGCCTCTGGCGAAGTAAGAGCAAAACATGGAATTTCTTGACCGCTTGCTAAACGCGGTAAGTAATGATTTTTTTGATCTTCAGTACCGTAGTGCTGTAATAACTCACCCGGGCCTAACGAGTTAGGTACACCAACAATTGACGAAAGCAATGTTGATTTACTGGTTAGTTTTTGCAGTACACACGATTGTGCAAATGCAGAGAACTCTAAGCCGCCGTATTCCTTTTTAATGATCATGGCAAAGAATTTGTTATCTTTTAGATATTGCCATACGTCCTGAGGTAAATCCGTTAGCTCATGCGTAGCTTCCCAATCGTCCAGCATACTACATACAACTTCAACAGGTCCGTCGATAAATGCCTGCTCTTCAATAGTAAGTTTTGGAACTGGATACTGGTGAAGCTTTTTCCAATCTGGGTTACCACAAAATAAATCAGCTTCCCACCAAGTTGTACCGGCATCAATAGCTGACTTTTCGGTGTCAGACATGCTCGGTGTAACTTTTTTGAAGACCTTGAAAATAGGCTTGATAATATATTGCTGACGAATGCCAGTAACAGAAAGAGGCACTGCGATGATTAAAAAGATCACCCAGCTAATTAAACCAAAAGCACCAGCAAAGGTACCAATTAATAATGTTGCGGCAGAAACACCAAGTGCTGTGTTCCAACTCGCTCTGTGGTAAAGCGCAATGCTGAGCAGTGCGATTAAACCGAGTGTAAATATGAGTGTCATTGCTAATTCCTTAATAGAGGTCAGACCACCTCGTTTAGAGTAGCGCTAGTAACGCTAAGTTTCAAGTACATTACTTAGATTAAAGTGTAGTTATCGGTACGATTATTACAATGCGTCGTATGTTATACGAACAGTTTGGCTGTAATGGTTTATTTTGGCTTATCATAAAAAATATAAGCATTAAAAAAATCAATTAATCTAGTAGTAATATAAGTTTAATTAAGTAAATATACTTATGATTTTCAGTGTACGCTTATTAAAAATAGAACGATATTCTATGTTTAGCTTTCTAAAGGTTTATTTATTTTATGTGTGAATTACTTGGCATGTCAGCCAATGTACCAACGGATATTTGTTTTAGTTTTTCAGGGTTGTTGGAGCGTGGGGGAAATACGGGGCCACATAAAGACGGCTGGGGCATTACTTTTTATGAAGGTAAAGGCTGCAGAACCTTTAAAGATCCCGAGCCAAGTTACCAGTCAGAAATAGCTAAATTAGTTAAAGCTTATCCGATTAAAAGCGTATCGGTGATAAGTCATATTCGTCAAGGCAACCGCGGGCGAGTGTGTCTTGAAAACACCCACCCGTTTACTCGTGAGTTGTGGGGGCGTGAAATAACCTATGCTCATAACGGGCAGCTTTCAAATTATCATGATTTAAAACCTGAATATTATCGACCTGTGGGTAATACCGATAGCGAGTTGGCATTTTGCTGGTTGCTTGACAAAATTCGTGAAAAGTACCCGCAGCGACCAAGTAATATGGCGTCGGTTTTTAGATATGCGGCTAAGCTTTCGCATACGCTACGTGAAAAAGGCGTGTTTAATATGTTATTGACCGATGGTGTATTTGTTTTAGCGTATTGTACTAATAATTTACATTACATAACGCGCCGTGCGCCATTTGGTAAAGCAACACTTATTGATGCCGACATGGTGGTCGACTTTCAACAAGAAACCACGCCAAACGATGTGGTAACGGTTATAGCAACAAGGCCGCTAACCAACGATGAACGCTGGCAAAAAATGCAGCCAGGAGAGTTTGCGTTATTTAAAATGGGTGAATTAATGTAGGTTGGTAGAGTAAAACGAAACCCAACTTAAAGTTTCAAATCTAAGTATTAAAATGAAAAGCCCAAGTTATGGTTGTCACACTTGGGCGTTTCGTATTGCATCTTGTAAGTAATTTATTCGGGGGTTATTTCGTTCTTAACTTGTGCAGGTAAAGCCGGTGGATTGATCACGGTAAACGATTTCATCTGCACTTCAAACTGTTCCACACCTTTTTCACCTTTCCACATGCGCACTAGCATATAATCCATTTCTGGGGCAAACCATGCTAAGGCTTGGCGTTTGTCATTGTCGTATAAACGTTTTACTTTAATGGCTTCTACGTTACCAATCGGTAAGGAAATCATTTCGGTTTCTACCACTTCAAAGTCGTAGTCACGGCAATTACCTTTTTTATCAACCAGTGGAAACGAAAAACTGGTTTTTCCTTTTTTAAGTCCTTCTCGAACTTGCACTTGATAAGAAATACCATCTTGGAAGTTATCATGCCATTGGCATTTTAACGGGTAGTCGCTGGTGTTACTGGTGACAGTTTGTGTTTGACGATCAAAGTTAATTTCATACTTTTTGTCAGGCCCAGTCCCCGTGCGGATCATAGAGTACTGAATAGGCTCTACTTTATCGTTAGCAAAGCTAAAAGTTGATGACTCTTGACGTGAGTCAGAGAAAATCATCCATTCAATATCGCTATGGTAAGTGACTTGGTAGTTATTATTATCGAGTTTTTTAAGCGTCCGCTCGGCTGTACCATGATTTGCACCTTTGCGCAAAATATCGTAGCTGGCTTGATACTGGGTTAACTCACCTGCAATCAGGCTGGTAGGAAGTAATAAAGTGCCCGCACATAATAGCCAGGCACTTAATTTTTTATTTTGGGTAGTGCGCGCCGTGTGCAGGAAGTTGTTTTTCGTCAAGAACTGCATAATCTGCTTCCATCGTAAGTCGTTGTTCACTGAACCACTTGACCACCAAAGGATAAATTATGTGCTCTTGCGCATGCACACGCTTAGCGAGCGTGTCTGCTGTATCGTCTGCTAATACAGGCACTTTGGCTTGAAGAATAACGGGTCCGCCGTCTAATTCTTCAGTAACAAAGTGAACACTAACGCCGTGAACGTCGTCTTTTGCATCAATTGCTCTTTGGTGGGTATTCAGCCCCTGGTACTTAGGCAACAAAGATGGATGAATGTTCAACATTTTTCCAACATATTTTTGCACTAAGTTAGGAGTTAGAATACGCATAAACCCAGCTAATACAACTAGATTTGGTTCAAAAGAGTCAATTATATGCATTAACTGGGCATCGTACGCTTCGCGTGAGTCAAACTCTTTATGACTCAGCACGTGTGTGGCAATACCTGCATTTTTTGCACGCTCTAACCCATAAGCGTCTGCTTTGTTACTAATAACAGCCGCTATATGGGCGTTTATCTCGCCGCTTTCACAGGCGTCTATAATGGCTTGTAAATTTGAGCCACTGCCTGAGATCAAAACTACTAGACGAGTGGGTGCCATTACGCAGCACCACCTACAATTTCAACTTGCTCTTCGCCAGCAACGGCATCTTGGATTTCACCAAGGTGCCATGCGTTCTCACCAAGATCTTTTAAGATATTTAAGCTATTTTCAAGCTCATCCGCAGGTACAACTAACACCATGCCTACACCACAGTTAAATGTGCGGTACATTTCATGTGTTGTAATGTTGCCGTTTTCTTGCAACCAACTAAACACACTTGGCCACTGCCAGCTATCACCTTTAACAACCGCTTTAGCAGATTCAGGTAATACGCGTGGGATATTTTCCCAAAAACCGCCACCAGTAATATGCGAAAGGGCATGCACGTCTACTTGCTTGAACAACTCAAGTAATGGTTTAACGTAAATACGTGTTGGTTCTAAAAGGTGCTCACCTAAGGTTTTGCCATCAATCACTTGATTAGTATCAGCGTTAGAGACTTCTAAAACTTTGCGAATTAAAGAGAAACCATTTGAGTGAGGACCGCTAGAAGCAAGGGCAATAAGTTGATCGCCTGCAGCTACTTTAGTGCCATCAATAATTTTTGATTTTTCTACCACACCGGTACAAAAGCCTGCCATGTCGTAGTCTTCACCATCATACATACCTGGCATTTCAGCTGTTTCGCCACCAATTAGGGCACAACCTGAAATTTCACAACCTTTACCAATACCGGTTACTACGTCGGCTGCTGTGTCTACATCTAGTTTACCCGTTGCATAGTAATCTAGAAAAAACAGGGGTTCAGCGCCTTGTACTATTAAATCATTTACACACATCGCAACTAAGTCGATACCTACAGTATCGTGCTTTTTAAGGTCAATTGCTAAGCGTAACTTAGTGCCAACACCGTCAGTGCCTGCTACAAGTACGGGTTGCTTATAACCTTCAGGAATTTCGCAAAGTGCGCCAAAACCACCAATTCCGCCCATCACTTCAGGACGACGAGTTTTTTTAACTACGCCTTTAATACGCTCAACAAGTGCATTACCAGCGTCGATATCTACGCCCGCGTCTTTATAGCTTAGAGACTGTTTTTGTTCGCTCACAGGTTTTCCTCAAAATAGTTGTTTTGATGCTTACTTAGAAACGCGCGTATTTTACAACAATTGCAAGGGCGCGGCTAGTTGAAATCTGGATTTGATTTTAAAGACAAGGACACTTGTCCGCTAGTTGCTGTATTAGTAAACAAAAAAAGCGCCCAATGGCGCTTTTTAATATGGAAATAAAAATTAATACTACAAATTAGGCTTTAGCTGTAAGTATCGCTCTAAGTGGTGCAGGGTAGCCTTCAATGGTTTTACTGGTGTCAGCGGGGTCTAAAAAGTCAACTAAAGATTCGTTTTCCATCCAGTCAGTTTTACGCTGCTCGTCGAGCGTTGTAATAGCACAATCTTTAATTTGCACATCTTTAAAGCCAACACGTTCCATCCACAATTTTAATGCCGCAGTGCTTGGAATAAACCATACATTACGCATTTTCGCGTAGCGGTCGGTCGGTACTAATACGGTGTTTTCATCGCCTTCAATAACTAATGTTTCAAGCACCAGCTCACCACCTGGGCGAAGCTGTGCTTTTAATTGCGCTAAAAAGTCGATAGGGGAACGACGATGATAAAGCACCCCCATTGAAAATACTGTATCAAACGCTTTGAGCTCTGGCAGGGCTTCTACACCTAATGGTAACAAATGCACGTTTTCATCTGGGTTAAAGTGTTTAATTGCCTGAAACTGGCACAAAAATAAGTCAGATGGATCAATACCCACCACAAATTGAGCACCTTCACCGCGCATACGCCATAGGTGATACCCCGAGCCACAACCAATATCTAATACAGTACGGCCTTTTAATGGCTCAATATGCGGCAGGAGTCGATCCCATTTCCAGTCGCTGCGCCATTCGGTATTTATTTCAATACCGTGAACGTTAAAGGGACCCTTTCGCCAAGGCATCATCCGCTTTAATAAATGCGTGGTTTGCTTTTTTTCGCCTTCAGACATTTCGCCAGGCGCACCTATTGCTACTTTGCTGACAATATCAACTTGGTTTGTTGATATCTCGGGTAAGTTTTTCAGCACTTTTTGCCATTGTGGCAAATCGCCATGACTTGCCTCTTGTTGCCAATGCTTTAATTGCGCAGGCAAGGTTTCTAGCCAGTGGCTAAGTGGGCTTTGTGCAATCGCAGCGTAAAATTGGTTAAACCATGCAGACATGTGTCACTCTCTAAATTATTTAATTGCTACCATTGAGCAAAAATTAAAACATTGATACCACACTTGCGTTTGGCTAAAACCAATGTCGCTTAAACGTTGTGTATGTGTACTAAGTGTATCGGGGCGCATTACGTTTTCAATGGCAGTACGCTTTTGGCTTATTTCAAGCTCAGAGTAGCCATTATGGCGTTTAAAGTCGTGGTGCAAGTCAATCAGTAAGTTATCGCACTGCTCGTTTTCGGCTTTAATTTTTTCACTTAATAACAAAACGCCACCGGGCTTTAAATTAGCGTATATTTTTTCAAGTACCGCTTTGCGCTGCGCAGGTGGTATAAATTGCAGGGTAAAATTCATTGCCACAACCGATGCGTTTTGAATATCAAGCTCGTTAATATCACCTAAAGTAACCGTTACAGGAACGTCTGATCTAAATCCTTGTAAATGAACCTTACAACGTTCAACCATGGCTTGTGAGTTATCTACGGCGATAATTTGGCAGCTATCAGTTTTAATATTACGACGCATACTTAAGGTTACTGCCCCTAATGAGCAGCCCAAGTCGTACAGGTTAGAATTAGGCTGAGCATACTCACCCGCTAATTTTCCCATAGTACTTACAATAGTGGCATAACCGGGTACCGAGCGTTGGATCATGTCGGGAAATACTTCAACCACGTTTTGATCAAAACTAAAGTCTTTTACTTGTTGCTCAGAGGCATAAATACTGTCTTTTATACTCACGAAGGCAGTCTCTTTGAAAATAATAGTGCTATTTTAACATTTTATGCTGGATAGTCAGTGATAAATTCAGTAGCTTGACTAGAATTATGAAGAATAAGTATAAAAGAGATTATTAAATGAGCAAAAGTAAGGTTATTAGTACCGACGATATATTAGCAACATTATGCCACTCAGTAACGGGTGTACTTTCATCAGCCAGCGGCAACGAGATCAGCTATTCAGCCATGGTACAAAAAATAACGCGTACTTGTATGCGACCAGACATAGGCTGTTTTGTTTTATTTGACGGGGGCTTTACCGGCTTAGTTGTTACCAACTTTACGGCGCAAGCGGCCATGGAAATTTACGGCGATTATATGCGCAACATGGGTATGCCAGAAGACGAAATCGCACACAGCCACTTATCTGATGACGTTTCAAACGTGATGGGTGAGTTGATGAACCAAATAGTGGGCGACTTCACGTCAAAAGTACGTGAACAGCTGCATACCTCTATTACCCAAAATCAGCCAAAAATGATGGCTATTAATAAACAAGTGCAAATATCGGTTGATACCACTATGGATCGTCCGCAAGCACGCCGCGTAACGTTTACGACTCGCAACCAAAATATCTTCTATTTAGAATTAGCGATGGATAAAACAGAGTTTATTAAACTTCACGACTTTGACATTGTAGAAGCGATAGACCCAGACGATATTATCGAAAATGAAGCTAAGCAAAAAGCGGATAAAGAAAAAGCGAAACAGCCAAAGCAAGATGATAGCGATGACGACTTTATGGCCGAATTAGGGCTTTAACGTTTTTACGTAGGCTGGGTTAAGTGAAACGAAACCTAACACGCTTTTAAGCTCTTAGCTGTCAGATTAGAAAGTGAGAATAATAAAAACGCGATTTATATCGCGTTTTTTGTTAACGAGGGCTTTCATTGTGAACTCGTGTGTCATTATTTTGGCTGACCGCTCAATTATACGGATTCTCACCCATCGCAATAGCCACACAAAAAATTCGTAAATCCAGCTCTAGCTGATGGTACTGTGGCTCCATATGGCAGCACAGTTTATAAAAGCCTTTGTTATGGTCTTTTTCTTTAAAATGCGCGAGTTCGTGCACCACTAATGCTTTTAATAATGGCTCTGGCGCGCGCAGTAAATCGCTGTTTATTGCTAAATCGTGCTTGCGGGTTTTACCTTGCATACGGTACGTGTGGGTACCGAGCGCATTGGTAACCATATCACCTTGTTTTTTAAACGCAGCGCGTCCAAATGGCGGGGCGTTTTTTAAATACTGCTTTTTAAGCTCAGTGGCGTAGCTATACAGTAACTTATCACTGGTAATACGATGCGCCTGCGGGTATTTTTTAAGTAAATACTCACTTACTTTTCCTGCTTTTATTAGGCTTAATACTTGCTCAACGATATTGGCAGGGTAGCCGGTAAAGTAACGTGCGTATTCACTCATTATTGTCTCTGTATTTTGAATTTATTTTTAAAAAAGTGCTTGCTGGTGGGCTTCTTTTTCGCCACTAAATGGATTGAGTACATTGTGATTATACCCCAAATCTTGGCAAAACTGACGAGCCAGCAGCGGCGCTTCGCGGTTATCAGCGGTATGAAAAAACACATAAGGACTTTTGCCCTCATCAAGCCACTGAGTTACTTTGCTAAGCCAAGGCTGATAAAAGGTCTTATAATCGTTTTCTAAATCAGCAATAACAAAACGTGCCATAGGCTGCGAGCCCGTAGCAATAGCGTGAACGGGTAAATGCGGTTTTTTCTGTTGTGCGTCTATTAGCGCTTCGGTGGTTGGCTTTACTGCAAAGAGCGCCCGAGTATCCATAGCAATACGGTTTATATTATTTGCCATTAAAAGCTGATTAAGTGCGATTTCGGCCTCCTCTTTTTTAAAAAAATCAGGGTGGCGTACCTCAACCCCATAGTTTAGCTCTTTAGGAAGTAACTCAATAAAAGCGGCAAGCTTAGCTAAATGTTGTGGCGCAAACGCCTTAGGTAATTGCAGCATTATTTGCCCTGTTTTTTCAAATAGAGGGGCGAATAAATTAAGCCAATTAGTTAGCTCATGTTGCACGTTAGTAAGTTGGAGTTCGTGACTAAAGCGCCGATGAAATTTAAAGGTAAATTTAAACTCATCAGGTACACTGGCAGCCCATCGTAATACGGTGTCAGGCGAGGGATCGGCGTAAAAGCTAGTATTACCTTCTACCGAATTAAAATGCTGCGCATATTCGCTAAGCATATCGGCATTTTTACACTGGCGTGAAAATAAATTTCCTTTCCATGCGCTGCTCGACCACTGCGGGCATCCAATATATAACATAAAAAAAGCTGATAAATTACATCGTGGCGCAAGTGTAGCAAATCCAAACAGCGCATGCTTTAAATTAACACCAACAAGCCAAACACGCCTAGCATCTTCAACCTACTTGGGTATAATGCAGGGCTTAATTTGAATATTTTTAGATTGCTAGCGGCTTTATTTGTAGTGTGGTGGCTCTTTTTTATATCACACGCCTTAAAAAACAAATAACTTTAACCGTTGAAGCCTTTTATCTGACAGGAAAACTATGCGCTCTATATACTGCGGACAGCTAAATAAAACTCACGTAGATCAGGAAGTTGAACTATGTGGCTGGATCAACAAACGACGTGACCTTGGTGGACTTATCTTTGTCGATTTACGCGATAGAGAAGGTTTAGTACAAGTTGTATTCGATCCGGAAGTTGAAGGATTAATGGAAACAGCTAACAAACTTCGTCAAGAATTTTGTGTTCAGTTAAAAGGGATTGTACGCGCTCGCCCAGACAGCCAAGTAAATAAAGACATGGCTACCGGTGAAGTAGAAATTTTAGGCACGGGTTTAACGATTATTAACCGCTCTGAGCCTATGCCACTTGATTTTAACCAAGTGAACTCAGAAGAGCGTCGTTTAAAATACCGTTACTTAGATTTACGTCGTTTAGAAATGAGCGACCGTATTAAATTACGTGCTAAAGCAAGCAGCTTTGTACGTCGCTTTTTAGATGAAAATGGCTTTTTAGATATCGAAACGCCAGTACTAACTAAAGCAACGCCAGAAGGTGCGCGTGATTATTTAGTACCAAGTCGAGTACACAAAGGTAGCTTTTACGCATTACCGCAGTCGCCACAGTTATTTAAGCAATTGTTGATGATGTCGGGTTTTGACCGTTACTACCAAATTGTTAAATGTTTCCGTGATGAAGACTTACGTGCTGACCGTCAACCTGAATTTACTCAAATAGATTTAGAAACCTCGTTCATGAGCTCTGATCAAGTACGTGGTATGACAGAAAAGATGATCCGTGAAATGTGGCAGTCATTACTAAATGTTGATTTAGGTGATTTCCCAATTATGCCTTACTCTGAGGCAATGAGCCTATATGGTTCTGATAAGCCAGACTTACGTAACCCAATGAAGCTTATTGATGTAGCCGATTTAGTAAAAGACGTAGAGTTTAAAGTATTCTCGGGTCCAGCAAATGATGAAAAAGGCCGTGTTGCAGTGCTAACTGTTCCAGGTGGCGCATCACTTTCTCGTAAGCAACTAGATGACTACACTAAGTTTATCGGTATTTACGGTGCTAAAGGTTTAGCATGGATGAAAGTAAATGACCGCGATACAGGCGTTGAGGGCGTGCAATCGCCAATCGCTAAATTCTTAAATGAAGATGTGATCACGCAGTTACTTGAACGTACTAATGCACAAACAGGCGATATCATTTTATTTGGTGCGGATAAACGCAACACCGTAAATGAAGCCATGGGCGCACTTCGTTTAAAAATTGGTATTGATTTAGAAATCACTAATTTAGATAGCTGGGCACCACTTTGGGTTGTTGACTTCCCAATGTTTGAAGAAGATGACGAAGGCACATTACACGCTGTACACCATCCATTTACTGCACCAAAAGATATTAGTGCCAGTGAGCTTGAAGCAAACCCAGCAGCGGCTATTTCAGATGCTTACGATATGGTATTAAACGGCTACGAAGTGGGCGGTGGCTCGGTACGTATTCACAATGCAGATATGCAAGAAGCGGCATTTAGAATTTTAGGTATTGAAGCGCAAGAGCAACAAGATAAATTTGGTTTCTTACTTGATGCTCTTAAATACGGCACACCGCCGCATGCAGGTTTAGCGTTCGGTTTAGACCGTTTAGTTATGTTGTTATGTGGTACTGATAACATTCGTGACGTTATTGCTTTCCCTAAAACCACACAAGCATCGTGTTTATTAACCGATGCACCAAGCAAAGCTAACAGCGATTCGCTGACAGAGCTTGCAATTAGTGTAGTTGAGAAAGAATTACCAAGCGCAGAATAAAGCTAGCTTTTAGTTAGATCAAAACCCCTTAGGCTAAATACCTAAGGGGTTTTTTGTTCGGCAAAACCCAATTTAGGTGCTTTATTTTTATGAGCGAGCTATTTAAAGAAAGTCATTATTTTGATCAGTCATTTTCAAACTTTACAGAAAATGCAAAGCGCTTTAGCGATATTGAGTTTGAACAATGTCAGTTTGTTGATTGCGATTTTAGTCACAGCCAGTTTAGTGCCTGTCGGTTTATAGAGTGTGAATTTATTAACTGTAATTTGACTGAACTTAATTGGAATTACAGCTCGCTAGAAGAGGTGAGCTTTGCAAATTGTAAGCTCAATAGCATAGTGTGGGGGCAAGTAAATTGGCCGCAATTAGCGCTAACGTCACCGGTGAGTTTTAAACAGTGTGAGCTGAGCCACAGTTCGTTTTTTGAATTACAGTTAAAAGCGTTAACAATGACGAGTTGTTTTGCCAAAGATGTTGATTTTAGGCACGCTAACTTAACTCAAAGCAACTTCTCGGACACTGACTTTAGATATAGCTTGTTTCATAATACAAATCTTAATAAAGCGAACTTTGTAGGCGCTTCGCAATTTAATATTGATATAACAAGCAATGATGTGAGTAATGCAAAGTTTGAACGGTTTGAAGCGTTAAATTTATTAGCTGGACTTGATATCGAGCTGGTTGATTAGCCGCAAGAGCTTACGGCTAATACGTATATTTACTATTAGCAAGCAGGGCCATTTTTGTTACGTGCACTAGCAAGTGCGCGGGCTATGCTCAGTAGCTCAGGCGAAATATCATCCGCGCCATCTTTAATCAGTTTAGTTACATCACCAGATGAATATAAGCTATCACGCGGTGATTTAATCCCAAGCTCTCTTACAAAGTCTTTGGTTTTACCTGTACTGCCGGTTTCAATGAACTTAAAAATAATCCGTTCGTTGTTACTTTTCGGCTCGGCTTGTAACACTTTAATTTCTTCTTGGTAGGCTTCAATTCTGCTTTGGAGAATGTCGATGCGTTGTTCAATGCTGCTGTATGATTTCATTAATGGATTCTTTTGCGATAATAGTAAAACAATAATCGCTATTATCGCACAAATTAGCAAAGGCGCGCGCTAACCTTTATAATAAAAATTAATGTTAGTTAAAAATGTATAAGTAATACAAGGGAATGCATGTTAAAAATTATAAAAAAGCGTTTAATGTTAAGTGCACTGACTTTAAGCACTATGCTATTTGCATCATCAAGTTATGCCCAAGACGATGCAATCATTGATGATAGTCGTAATCGCTCTATACCTGTAAATATTACCCTACCAACTAACCACCTTAAGTGCAGCGCGCAAGTCAAATGCCCAGTGGTATTTGTAAATGCAGGGTATGGCATTAGCCACAATGAATACACTTTTGCGAGTAAGCTATTTAATGCGCAAGGCTATTTAAGCATTGCGGTAGCGCATGAGCTTAAAAGTGACCCTGCACTTAATGGTGCGCAGCCATACCTGACTACCCGTATGGAAAATTGGCACCGGGGTGTTGTAACACTCAAATTTTTAGTTAATGAGCTAAGTGTTAAATACCCTGAGTATGATTTTACAAAACTCACTTTATTTGGTCACTCAAATGGTGGAGATATCTCAGCCTTGTATGCAGCTATTTACCCAAATGAAGTAAGCCAATTAATTACGCTCGATCACCGCCGCATGTTATTGCCACGCAATAAAAACATACATGTGCTCACACTTCGAGGTAGTGATTACCCAGCCGATGTGAACGTGCTTTTAACCGACCAAGAGTTAACTGTTTATCCTGTTACACAAACGTTGATATCAGAATCACGTCATAACGATATGTACGATGGCGGGCCTAAATGGCTGGTGGATAGAATGAGTAAAGAGGTAGCGGCGTTTTTAGAAAATTAAACGGTACAGTCAGCTTTTAAATTAAAATCCTAAAAATAGCGCAGCCACAGCTGCGCTATCTTTGTTTTAGTCACTCCACTAATTCACTCACCACCAAAGGGCTATTATGTAGCGTTTTATGCACAGGGCATTTATCGGCTATTTCGAGTAATCGATTTCGCTGAGCGTCAGTTAAATCTCCTTGTAAGGTTATTTTGCGGGTAATGGCCTCTAGATTGCCGGTTTTTTCGCAATCATCACAATCTTGGTTGTAATTGCGGGTATGGTTAAGCTCTACTTTTATATGCTCTAGCGGTAACTCTTTGCGACTTGCATACATGCGAAGTGTCATTGCAGTACACGCTCCAAGCCCAGCGAGTAAATGATCATAAGGGTCTGGGCCTAAGTTTTTACCACCAACATCAGTAGGCTCATCAGCAAGCCATGTATGGTTTTTAGTACTCACGTGCTGAGTGAATTGATGATCTTTTTCTTCAACTAATACACTGCCGTTAGTTAATTTTGCACTATAGGGTGTTTTCTCGTATTTAACATAGCGATTAGCCCACGTAGCAATGACATCGGCTGCGTAGTTAGCGTCTTCTTTATTGCTGAGTAAGTGATCGGCATTATCTAAACTTATAAAGCTTTTTGGATGCTTGGCAGCGGCGTAAATTTTTTCGGCTTCACTAATATTCACGGTGGCATCAATAGGAGAGTGCATAACCAACAAAGCACGCTTAAGCTTGCCTATATGGCTGTTATCGTATTTGGCGATGTCATCTATAAATTGCTTTTTAATCGTAAACTCACGCCCAGCTAAACACACTTTTGCTTCACCCGATTGGTTTATTTCACCTAAATGAGCAGCAAAGTTATGAGTAACATGCTGGGCATCTGATGGCGCGCCTATAGTCGTAATAGCTGACACTTCGGGTATATGCTCTGCTGCTGCAAGCACCGCAGCACCACCTAAGCTGTGACCTATTAATAACTGAGGTGCTTTAAAGTGTGTTCTTAAGTGATTGGCAGCAGCCACTAAGTCTTGAATGTTTGATGAAAAGTTACTGTTGGCAAAGTCACCGTCGCTATTACCAAGCCCTGTAAAATCAAAGCGTAATACAGCAATGCCTTGCTGAGTGAGTGCGCGGCTTATTCGTGTTGCAGCCGCTACATCTTTAGAGCAGGTAAAACAGTGGGCAAATAAGGCATAAAATTTCACCTCACCAGAGGGCTGTTCAAGTTGTCCAGCAAGTTCTAATTCACCGCTTTTAAAAGAGACTTTTTGTCGCATGGGAATACCTTAACTAATTGATAAAGTGTGTGGTGCTGATAAATAAGAGATTGGTACGGTGGGATGAAAATTCAATATTGGCATTATTTTGATCTCGATCAAGCTAGAAAGGGCTTGCCAATTAAGTGCGGACATATGTCCTTATAATTTCAAGGGGGTTTGTCTATCCTCGCACAGCATATAAATGCAGCCTTTATTACTTGAATTAAGTAGTTCAGCTATATTTGAATGTAATACCAATTTGCATAAACCTGTGATTAATTTAATGTATTAAGTCGTTGTTTATCGGCGTTTAAAAAACCTTATCTAGAACAAGTAGATATAATTTTTTTGCGTAGTTAGCATGTAATATTTAGTTAATTTAATGGATCTTTACTCAAGCGAATTGGTAAATGGCTTCTAACAACCTACTTACTGGAATGTACCATGCAATTACCTACAGTTGATTATAAAGCGGACGATGCGGCTGCGCAATTTGTTGAATCGTTGAGAAATACTGGTTTTGGCGTATTAAAAAACCATCCTATTCCGCAATCTTTAGTTGAGTCTATTTATAAAAATTGGCAAGACTTTTTTAACTCAGAGCAAAAGCATGAGTTTTTATTTTCAAAAGAAACGCAAGATGGCTATTTTCCACCGTCGGTATCAGAAGTTGCTAAAGGCCATACAGTAAAAGACATTAAAGAGTACTTTCATGTTTATCCTAAAGGCCGTGTTCCTGCACAATTAGAAGCTGATGTGCGTGAGTACTACCGTTTAGCTAATGAATTTGCGGCAACATTATTAAGCTGGGTTCAGGCTGAAGCGCCTGAAGAAGTCCGTGCTAAGTTCTCTATCGATTTAAAAGATATGATTGCCCAGTCTGAGCAAACGTTGTTGCGTATTTTACATTACCCGCCAATGACAGGTGATGAAGAGCCAGGTGCTATTCGTGCTGCTGCGCACGGTGATATTAACTTATTAACCGTATTACCAGCGTCAAACGAGCCAGGTTTACAAGTACAAAAAACCGATGGCGGTTGGTTAGATGTGCCATGTGATTTTGGTAGTTTAATTATTAATATTGGTGACATGCTACAAGAAGCATCAGGTGGCTATTTCCCATCAACGATTCACCGTGTAATTAATCCATCAGGTAAAGCAACAACCAAATCACGTATTTCATTACCTTTGTTTTTGCATCCTCGTCCAGATGTGGTGTTATCTGAACGCTACACAGCAGATAGCTACTTACAAGAGCGTTTACGTGAGCTAGGTGTAAAATAATCCTTTAGCATATGTAATGCTCAGGTAAATAAAAAGCGGCTGTTTAGCCGCTTTTTTAGTATTTGTGTGTATTGATTTGACACAAAGTAAATAATGGCATGCATTCTGAGCTACTAAAGGTATAATGCGCGCAACTGGCCACTTTGGCCTAATTTGAAATAGAGAGTTTATATGAGTTTTGATGGTTTAGGTTTATCACAGTCTTTAGTTAATGCGGTTTTAGAAAAGGGCTATGAAACGCCAACGCCTATTCAGGCTCAAGCTATCCCAGCAATTATTGCGCGTCGCGATGTAATGGCCGCAGCACAAACAGGTACCGGTAAAACCGCTGGTTTTACTTTGCCACTAATTGAGCGTTTATCGTCGGGCACTAAAGCAAAAAGTAATCATGTACGTGCGCTTATTTTAACGCCAACCCGAGAGCTTGCGTTGCAAGTAAGCGAAAACGTTGAAGAATACGCTAAGCATTCTGATGTGAGTTCGTTTGTGGTTTACGGTGGTGTAAAAATTAACCCACAAATGCAGCGCCTGCGTAAAGGGGTTGATATTTTAGTGGCCACACCTGGGCGTTTAATTGATTTACACAATCAAAACGCGGTTAAATTTGATAGCGTTGAAGTACTGGTTTTAGATGAAGCCGACCGTATGTTAGACATGGGCTTTATCCACGACATTAAACGCTTAATTGCAAAAATGCCTGAAAAACGTCAAAACTTAATGTTCTCAGCAACCTTTTCTGACGACATTCGTGCATTGGCCAAAGGGTTAATTAACGATCCGGTTGAAATTTCAGTCGCTGCCAAAAACACGACTGCTAAAAGCGTGACTCAATGCGTGTACGCAGTAGATAAAGCGCGTAAAACGGCCTTATTAAGCCATTTAATTCGTAGCAACAATTGGCAACAAGTACTGGTATTTAGCCGTACTAAACACGGTGCTAACCGTTTAGTTAAGCAACTGGAACGTGATGATATTGTTGGCGCAGCAATCCATGGTAATAAATCTCAGGGCGCACGTGTTAAAGCATTGGAAGGCTTTAAAAGTGGTGAAGTGCGCGTATTAGTGGCAACTGATATTGTTGCTCGTGGTTTAGATATTGTTGAGCTTCCACACGTAGTTAACTACGACTTACCTAATGTATATGAAGATTATGTTCACCGTATTGGCCGAACTGGTCGTGCGGGTGCATCAGGGCATGCCATTTCGTTTGTAACGGTCGACGATGCAGTGGATTTATACGGTATTGAACGCTTTATTGGCGAGTTAATTCCTCGTGCTGAAGAAGAAGGCTTTGAACCGGCTAACCCTGTTGCTGAGCGCGCACTCGATGCTCGCCCACTGCCTGCTAAAAAGCCAAAGAAAAAACAACCATTTAATAAGCCTAAATCTGATAGCAGCAAACCTAATAGCAAAAAGCCTAACAATGGTGGCAATGGTACAGGCCCACGTCGTGGTGGTTCTAAAAAGCCAGCAGCAAAAACAGACGAGAATGCACAAAACCCTTGGGCAAAACGCCAATCGGTAGGGGGCACTGGTCAGCGCCGTCGTCGTCCAGCAAATAACGACTAATTGTCACTGCGTTTAGTTAAACGCAGCTGCAAAAAAAGCGCTAGCTTTAAGGTTAGCGCTTTTTTTGTTTTTAATTTATCAGTAAGTAATTAATGCCTAGGCCAACAAACAGCGTAACGCTAACACTCAGTAACGTGCCTAGCATCACATATTCCGTGAGTTGTTTATCTTTGCTGGCACTTAAGTCGCCAAATCTAAACACGGATTTGGCGGCAATTAAAAACCCAAGCCCAGCAAACTGATCTAATAAAATAAATGTCAGCATAAGTACTCGTTCGAGCATACCAATACTTTGTCCTGCTAAAGGGAGGCTACCATCACTAGAAAAGTGATTAGTTAAACGCTCTAACATCATTCTTATAAATACCGCACTGGGACTTAAAATAATAAGGTAACCAGTTATAACCCACAGCACTTTTTCGTTGAACAATAACGCCATAAAATTGTTAGTAAATTGCTGATTATCAGTGAGCCAAATGCTTATCACAACAAGGACGGTGATATGGGCAATTTGGTCTAATAAAAAAGGCACCACGCCTTTATTTGAATACGATTTTGCAATATCAATAAAGTAGTGGCTGATCATAATAATACTGGTGGCCAGTAATACGCTGCTTAGTTGTTGCCAGCCAAAGCTATATTCCCAAAGTGCAACAACGACAGCGCTGGTAACTCCGTGAACCAATACATGGTAGTAAAGTTTTTTTGCTTTAAAATGACGGGTGTTTCTGTCGTTTACCCAGCTCATGGGTTGCCAATAAAAATCAGCGAGTAAGTGGCCAATAATCAGTGCAACGAGTAATAGTGAAAATTCCATCAGTCATGTCCTTGCTGTATGTTTTTAAGCCATTGTTGTGTGTGTAAAATAAATCGCTCTATCAGTTGATAGTTAGCAAGATTTAGCAGCTTAGTAACGTTTTCTCGGCTGGTGTTGAGCTCTTTAGCTAAGGCAGCATGGTTGTTATTAGTATGGGTTAAATACGCATACAAAGCGTTTGCTTGTTTTTGAGTTATTTTACACAGCAATACATCAACAAACGCTAGGTTTAGCTTAAAGCTCTCATCAACTGGTTGTTTTGCAATAGCAAATGTAAAGCGCTGGTTTGTCATTTTATCTAGCTCATGACCAGAGAGAGTAAACGCAGAGCCTGTAGCGGTTTTTATACTCGTACCAGGGTTATCTATGTGTCCCAATGCCATGCTTTGGCGCAATTCATAGCCGGCAGATTTGAGCTGTAGATAGATAAGAATAGCGGTGGTAACTAACCGTTCACTTTTTCCTACTTGCAGCTGAAATGCATCCCCACGGTAAATATCCCAAGATGTTGTTTTATTACAATTTGCACGTAAACTTTGCTCTAGCTGATAAAGCATGGCATCGTATTGTTGTTTAGGTATTTTTTGCGATTTAATTATATCGCCGCTGATCACACCAATCATATAAATCCAGATAGATTATTTATATGTAACTAATTTTGGTTACATCTTAAAATGTAACCGTATTTGGTTACATTGGGTTTGGTAACTAATTTAGGTTACTTAACACGCAATTGCAAGTATTACTCATTAGGACATAATAATGACCTTACAACAAAGCAGTAAACCTCGTGTAGGTATTTTTGTCGATGTACAAAATATTTATTACACCTGTCGCGAAAGCTACGGTAAAAACTTTGATTACAATGCCTTTTGGCGAATGATAGAGCAACAATACGATATTGAATGTGCGTTTGCTTATGCAATATACCGAGGTGATGAAAAGCAAAATCAGTTTCAAAATATTTTGCGCGCTATTGGCTTTGAAGTAAAACTAAAACCCTTTATTCAACGCCGTGACGGCAGTGCCAAAGGCGATTGGGATGTAGGTATAACCATAGATATGCTAGAGCAGGGAAAGCAGCTTGATAAGGTTATTTTACTCTCGGGTGACGGTGACTTTGCGTTATTACTTGGGCACTTAAAAAATCAATACAATGTTCCGTGTGATGTATACGGTGCTGATAAATTAACCGCAGAGGTACTTAAGCAAAGTGCTGAGCAATTTCATTTAATTGACAATCAGTTACTACTTTAAAAAGTATAAGCGCTGCGTTGGTTCGGTTTAATTTTGAGCAGAATGCCCACCTTCAACATGAGCATTTTTAATACAGCGGGTGCATAGATTAATTAAGCCTAATTTAGGCTTTTTTTATGGCGGTAATAAATTGGGTTTAGTGGATGATTATGGTAATTTTAAGAATCAATTAGTATCAAGGAATTACATGCTTAACTACAGTAATATGCCATTAGAGAGAGGCTCAAATGCGCGCAAAGACCCTACTTGGGTAGACGCAAAAAAAACAGCAGACAGCTTATGGCTTTTAGTTAAAGGCAATCACACCTTATTTGCTAACAGTAGCCCTGAGGTGGTGTATTTGGCTTACCTACAGGTGGCACATTTAGATTTAACGCAGGCTATTTTTTTAGGTTCAAATGAGCAGGATAATGCCGTATTTGCGCTAGACGTAACCGCACTCGACGAGTCGTTATTAGCAACGATTATTGATGGAGCCCAGTTTGCAGATATTCGCCAGTTTGGTACACAGGTGGCGCTTGAAGATGGCTCAAATGCAGCGCTTGCCCGTGGGTTGTGTTACTGGCATGCCACTCATAGTTTTTGTGGTCGTTGTGGTACCAAAAATCACTTAGTTGAAGCGGGTCACTCTCGATTATGCGACAATCCTGCGTGTTTGCACCAGACTTTTCCGCGTACCGATCCTGCGGTTATTATGGTAGTAACTAAAACATTTTCTGATGGGATTGAACGCTGCTTATTGGGTCGCCAAGCAACTTGGCCAAAAGGATTGTATTCATCGCTTGCAGGCTTTGTTGACCCTGGTGAAACCCTTGAACAAACCGTGATCCGAGAAGTAAAAGAAGAGGCGGGTATTACTGTGGAAAAAGCTGAATATATTGCTTCGCAACCTTGGCCGTTTCCTTCGTCAATTATGCTAGGTTTTATTGCCACAGCAAGCAGTGATGAAATAAGCACAGAGCAAGATGAACTTGAAGATGCAAAGTGGTTTTCTCGCGAAGAACTTGCGCAATTTAAAGATTGGCACCATCAAGGGGAGCATTTAAAGCTACCTAGAGCTGATTCAATTTCGCGTTATTTAATTGAATATTGGCGTACTCAGATAGAAGGATGAATCATGTCGAGCAAAAATAAAAATACTCAGTTAGTCTCATCAGGGCGCAAAAAAGCGTACACCCATGGCGTAGTCAATCCTGTGGTACAGCGCGCTTCAACGATTGTGTTTGATTCTGTGAGTGAGCTTAAAGAAGCGGCTAAAACACGCGGTGATAAAACGTTATTTTATGGCCGTCGTGGCACCACTACGCATTTTGCCCTGCAAGAGGCAATTACTGAACTCGAAGGGGGTGAAGGCTGTGCCTTATACCCATGTGGCGCGGCAGCGATAAGCCAAACATTGTTATCGTTTTTAAAGTCCGGTGATCATATTTTAATAGTGGATACTGTTTACGAGCCAACCCGTGATTTTTGCGACAAGATTTTAGCGGGGCTGGGCATTACTACGACCTATTATCCGCCCATGATTGGCGCAGATATAAAAGAGTACATTCAAGACAATACCAAAGTGTTGTTTTTAGAATCTCCGGGTTCAATTACCATGGAAATTCAAGATGTTCCCGCTATGGTTCAAGTGGCAAATGATCATAATGTGATGACGGTGCTTGATAACACTTATGGTAATGGTTTGCACTATCGCCCACTTGAACATGGTGTTGATATTAGTATTCAAGCGGCAACCAAATATATTGTAGGTCATTCAGATGTGATGATGGGCGTAGCTGTAGCGAATAAAAAATATTGGCCAACACTTCGTGAACACTCTTATTTACTCGGGCAATGCACCAGTGCAGATGATGCGTATTTAGCACTACGAGGTTTGCGTACCATGGCGGTGCGATTAAATCAGCATGAAAAAGCGGCTATTGAGGTTGCTAAATGGTTAGAGCAGCACGAGTTAGTTGATCATATTCGCCACCCAGCATTTGAAACATGTCCTGGGCATGAATTTTTCAAACGCGATTTTGACGGTAGTAATGGTTTGTTTTCGTTTGTAATGAAAACCGGTAACCAAAAGGCCATTGATGCTTTTTTAGATAGCTTGCAGCATTTTAAAATGGGCTTTTCTTGGGGAGGCTTTGAGAGCTTAGTAACGGCAAACCTATCAATGAAAGGGCTGCGCTCGCAAACAGGATGGGAGCATGGACCTGTTATTCGTTTGCACATTGGCTTAGAAGATGCTGAAGATTTAATTGCCGACTTACAGCAAGCATTAGCTATTTATGAGCAACATTTATAATTACTAATTGTTTAAATTACATTATTTGTTACAAAGCCTACCTCTGAGTAGGCTTTTTTTTGCTAGCAATTCAACGTGTTTACACTTAGTGTTGTTAAATAACGCTTATTTTAAAGCATGAACAACGTCATTAAGGATAGTCAATGGCAACACCATTACCAATAAACGTAGGGCGCTTAACTCAAATTGCGGGTTTTGAGCTTGTACGTATGTTTTTAACTAAACGAGGACTTATTGCACTGGCGGCTTTTGCGCTAGTGTGGCTTGTTATTTTACGTTACCCCATAGGGCAGGCAGTGGGCATTATCAGCTCCCCCGATTTTGAACAAATAGCCCGTGATATTTCCGGCTCTATTGGATTAAATAAGTTACTTGATTGGCCTGAAGCCGAATTTGCTATGTATTGGCTAATTGCTTTGTATAGTTTTCCTGTTTTTAGCTTATTTATTTGTAGTGATCAAACTGTGGGTGACAGAGAGAGGGGGACTTTAAGGTTTTTATCACTGCGCTCAACCCGCTTTGAAATACTCTTTGGTCGATTTTTAGGGCAGTTAGCGGTACTAACCTGTTTAGTTGGCATTACATTGGTAGCGACATTGGCGGTGCTCGGGTTTCGCGATCCGAGCTTACTTGCTGGTGGCGTTGGCCGTGCAGTTTCAATATTTTTAATTCTCATTGTTACTTTTGCGCCGTTTGTTGCGTTAATGAGTTTGATTAATACTTTTGCGAGCTCATCTCGCTTATCTATTGTGTTAGCCATTTTATATTTTACAGCCGGTGGCATTATTGTTGGATTGCTGGAGTGGCAAATACCCGCATTAAGTGTGCTTGATTATTTATTCCCTGGTGTGCAAATAGAGTTATTAGCGGGACAGAACTTACCGCTATTGAGTGCATTGGCTATTCCGCTTGTGCAAACAGCGGTGCTACTTGTGGTTGCGCAACGTGTTTTTGCAAGGAGCTCACTATGAAATCATTAATCACAGGGCGTAATTTAAGTAAATCGTACGGCTCAAAACTGGCTCTTAATAATGTGAATTTTGAGATTCAAAAAGGTGCTCCCGTTGCGCTTGTTGGCCCTAATGGCGCAGGAAAAACTACTTTATTTAGTTTGCTGTGCGGCTATATAGCCCCTAGCATGGGAGAGCTTGAAATACTCGGCCATAAACCAGGCAGCGCTGCTTTATTTAATAAAGTGAGTGCATTACCGCAAGATGCCCAGCTTGATCCGCGTTTTAATATAGATAAACAACTTAGTTTTTATGCCAAGCTACAAGGCATGAGTACTAAGCAAAGCCACGTAGAGGCACTTCGTGTGCTTGATTTAGTGGGCCTTAGCGAAATTGCAAAATACCGCGCTGGGGATTTATCCCACGGTATGCGCAAGCGTGTAACCATAGCGCAAGCATTAATTGGCTCACCACAAATTGTAATGTTAGATGAAGCCACGGCAGGGCTTGATCCTATTCATGCCAGAGAAGTGCGCGAGTTGGTATCTCAGTTAAGTGACCAAGCGACGTTTATTTTAAGTTCACATGATTTAACTGAATTAGAACGACTGTGTTCCCAAGTACTCCATTTGGATAAAGGCGTATTAAGCGAGCACCAAACTAAAGCAGTGAACACCGATAAGCACTTTTACACCTTAATGCTTAGCGACGTGTATCAAAATGTGGAGCAACAACTCCAAGCACTTGAGGGGGTGAGTCGTGTTTATATGAGCCAGCACAAAGAGTACGTGATTGAGTATCAACCAACCAGTGATCCGCTCGATATAGCATTATTGCAATTTTGTCGCCAACATAATTGGCAGTATCGGCAGTTAGTAAATGGCCATACATTAGAAAATCAAATATTTAAACAGGAGAAACTATAATGGGACTATTTAGTGGTTTAATGGGTAATGCCAGTGAAGTGGATGACGCTGATTTAGAGAAAGTGTTGGCAAATACCCTTATTGAAGGTGAGCAAGTTGAAAAAGCGTATAAAGTTGTCCGTGATATGTTTATCTTTACTAATAAGCGACTTATTTTAATCGATAAGCAAGGCGTGACAGGGTCTAAAATGGAAATGATCAGTATTGCCTATTCTAAAATTACTAAATTCAGTAAAGAGAGTGCGGGGCACTTTGATTTAGACGCCGAGTTAAAAATATGGGTAGGTTCAGATCCAACGCCTATTAGCAAGGACTTTAAAGCAGGTGATAACATAAATGATGTTTATAGGATAATCAGCCAGTATTCATTATAGAAACAAACAAAAATCGGTGTAAAATTAAAGTAATTGTTTACAGCTTGTTGCGATTACTTTAACATAAATTACTCCAACACTTTCTTACAAATTCCCTAACAAATACAATTGCTTGATTCAGTTTTCGTTCAGTTTCGCGGCGTTAGCATACCCCCACTTTAGCAATGTAGTTAAAGTACAAAAACAATGTACATAGGGATGTTTCATTATGAAAAAGTTAGCAATTATTATTTCAGGTCTTTTATTATCAAGTGCTGCACACGCTGCAGATAGCTATCAATCAATCAGTAACTTAGGCTACACAGATACTGATAACAACGATACTATCAGCGTGGACTCTACTTACTACTTCTCTCCAAAGAGCACACTAGGTCCATACGACCAATTCGAATACATTAACAAGCAAAGCAACGTATTTGGTGGCTACGCTGATGACGATTTTGGCGATGTGACTGCTATTGGTGGTGAATACTTCGTTGAAGATTTTGTTGTTGGTGCGTCTTACCAAAATGCTGATTACAACTCTAACAACGAGTCATACACACTTTCTGCTGGTTACTTCTTCAACCCTGACTTACTTGCAAAAGTAAGATTTGTTGATCAAAAAGATGGTGATAACGTTACATTCTTTTCTTTAGCATACAACCACATGCTAAACGATACAGATTACGTAGGTATCACTGTAGAATCAGATGATGATTTTGATTCTCGTTCAGTAGCTGCTAAATACTTTGTTGATTTACAACAAGGTAACTACTTAACAGTAGAAGGTACATTTGTAAGCCTTGACGAAGCAGATGATCAATGGAACGTAGAAACAAACTACTACTTCTCTAAAGCGACTTCTGTATTTGCAGCTTACGATAAAGAAGACAACTACAGCTTTGGTGCTCAACACTTCATCAATAAAAACATTGGTTTAAAAGTGGGTTACGGCAACAACGCAGATGACTCAGATAACGATGCTTACTTTGCTAACATGCGTTTTCAGTTTTAATTAAATAATTAAAACCAGTTAAGTAGTAAAAAGCCCACATTTTGTGGGCTTTTTGCTGTGTGTAATAAATTAGTGACTTTACTCATCGTTATATTTTAATCGCAATAGAATAACTTCATCATTTAGTGGCACTCGTCTGACAGCCCATTGTATTTAAATTAAGATCGGTCATAATTAAATCAGTGTTTTTATAACTGTAAAAGGAATGTGCTCATGTCAGTATTTATTATATTACTGGTTGTGGTGGTCGTGGTGTTTGCGATTAAAGATATCCGCCTTAATTTAATTACTCGACCTACTTTTAAGATGTTTAAAAAGGTGTTGCCGCCATTATCGCAAACAGAGCGAGAAGCCATGGAAGCGGGCGATGTTTGGTGGGATGGCGAGTTATTTAGTGGTGAGCCTGACTGGCAAAAATTACATAATTATCCGCGCCCTAAGTTAAGTGAAAAAGAAACTGCATTTATAGATAATCAAGTTGAAACTTTATTAGCCATGCTTGATGACTATAAAATTGTACAAAAAGACAAAGATTTACCTAAAGAGGTTTGGGACTTTTTAAAAACCGAAGGGTTTTTTGCAATGATCATCCCTGAAAAATTTGGGGGTCTTGAATTCTCTGCTATTGCTAACTCTACGATAGTGTCAAAAATTGCGACTAAAAGCTTAACGGCCGCCGTAACGGTCATGGTACCAAATAGCTTAGGTCCTGGTGAGTTATTACTGCATTACGGAACAACTGAGCAACAAAATCGTTGGTTACCTAGCCTTGCAAAAGGCGACGATGTACCTTGTTTTGCATTAACGGGCCCAGAGGCTGGCTCTGATGCTGGCAGTATCCCAGATTCAGGCGTGGTGTGCAAAGGCGAGCATGATGGTAAGGAAGTGTTGGGACTGCGTTTAAATTGGTCAAAACGTTACATTACCCTTGCGCCTGTGGCGACTGTGTTAGGTCTTGCATTTAAAATGTACGATCCAGATGGATTGTTAGGCGATGAAAAAGAGCTCGGAATAACGTGTGCACTTATTCCAACTAATCACCCAGGTGTTAAAACAGGCGAGCGTCATTACCCACTTAACATGGCGTTTATGAATGGCACAACGTACGGTAAGGATGTATTTATTCCGCTTGATTGGATTATAGGTGGCCAGCAAGGGGCAGGGCGCGGTTGGCGCATGCTAGTAGAGTGTTTAAGCGCAGGGCGTGGTATTTCATTACCGGCATTAAGCACTGCAACAGGGCACTTGGCAGCTAAGATGACTTCGGCTTATACGGTTGTACGCCAACAGTTTGGCGTGTCAATTGGGCAATTTGAAGGCGTACAAGAAGGGTTGGCACGTATTGGCGGGTTAACTTATGCATTGGAATCATGCCGATTAATGACCGCAGGTGCAATTGATTTAAAACTTAGCCCGTCAGTAGTGACTGCTATTGCAAAGTACCACATGACCGAAATGGGTCGAACGGTAATGAATGATGCAATGGACATTCATGCAGGTAAAGGGATTCAGGTTGGGCCTAATAACTATTTAGCACACGGTTATATGGGTATTCCCGTCTCTATTACCGTAGAGGGCGCCAATATTCTTACCCGTAACCTTATGATATTTGGCCAAGGTGCAACCCGTTGTCATCCTTTTGTGTTAAAAGAAATGGAAGTTGCAGCAATGGATGACGATGATGCTGCACTTGAGCAATTTGATGGCTTGTTAATGAAGCACATTGTATTTGCACTGAGTAATGCAAGTATGGCCTTGGTGCATGGTTTAACTCGCAGCTACTTTGCTAAAGCGCCTGTATGTGGAGAGACGGCCGTCTACTATAAACAATTAGGTAGAATGAGCCGAGGATTGGCGTTCACAACGGATGTTGCAATGTTGATGTTAGGTGGTGAACTTAAACGTAAAGAAATGATATCGGCACGTTTAGGCGATGTGTTAAGTCATTTATATATTGCATCCACGGTATTAAAGCGTTTTGAAGATGAAGGGCGTCAACAAGCTGATTTGCCTTTTGTAAAATATGCTATAGAGACATCGTTATATGCAATAGGCCAAGCATTTGATGGCTTCTTTAAAAACTTTTCTAATCCAGTGATTAACTTTGCACTTAAGCGTATTGTTTTTCCATTAGGTAACCATTATCACAAACCAAGTGATGCGATTGCCCAGCGTATTTGCGAGCACATGACTCAACCAGGGGTATTTAGAAATAGACTTACCCATTTGTGTTATGTGGATGAAAATGCCGGAACGGGTGTTATGGAAAATGCTTTCTTAGCAATGCACGATATGCACAATCAATTTAAGCAGTTGAAACAGTGGCAACGAAAAGGCAAGGTGCCTGCCACCTATGATATTGAACAAGCGATTGATTACGCACTTGAACATGAGTTAGTAACTAAAGTTGATGGTGAGGCAATGCATCATGCTAATAAGCTAAGAATGCAGGCTATTGCGGTTGATAACTTTAAACCAGAAGACATCTAACGCTGAGTTATAATAATAAAGAAGATAATAAAAAAGCCTTAAATTTATGATTTAAGGCTTTTTTTATGTTGTGTATTTTTTAAGCTCGAATATACGGTTATCGTTACTAAGGCTTTGAATGACTGATCAGCGCCCGTAAGGATCGGCGATGATTTTATCTACGTACCACTTACCTTTTATTTTAAGCATTTCGATGCTGCGGAAATCATCGATTTTTTTACCATTAAAATAACCGGTAAACACAATGTTTATTTTAGCCTGATTGCCATACTGTTCTCGCAGGCTTGAATTTGACATATCAATTTCAATCACAACTTCATCGTACTGTAAATTAATAAGACTACGCGCAAACTGTTTTGCCGTCCCATACGATTTCATTATGCGGGCTAATTTAGGTGTTGCGAAATCGCTGGCTTTTTGCAAGTTATGCTGGTTATAAAGCGCATCAAAATACACAGTAGCAGTGTCGCCTGGACGATCATTGTCAATATACTGCTCTTTAGGTTTAGTATTTTCATTACAGCCAACGATCAAAATACTAAAAATGAGCACAAAAATGGTTAAAATTGTTTTCATATTTGGTCAGGTTGATTACTTATACATAAAGTGTGTGATGGAATGGAGAAGATGTAAAGAGGAGTGGACTAAATAGATAGTAACTTATTAAAAAAGCAATAAAAAAGGATGTTAAAAAACATCCTTTTTTAATCAGAACGCTTGATTATTGCACAAGCTCTTGTTCGCTAAACTCTTCGTCAAACATCGGGCTTGATAAGTAACGCTCTGTTGCACTTGGCAAAATAACCACAATATTTTTATCTGCATTTTCAGGACGTTCAGCAATACGTTTCGCTGCAACCACAGCTGCACCTGATGAAATACCAACTAAAATCCCTTCTTTTTTCATTAGCTCGTGACACATTGCTATACATTCTTCATTAGAGACTTGCTCTACACCATCAATTATTGATAGGTCTAAATTCCCAGGAATAAAGCCTGCACCAATACCTTGAATCTTATGTGGCCCAGGTTTTACTTCTTCACCAGCAAGTGTTTGGCTAATTACCGGAGAGTGGCTTGGCTCTACAGCGATTGATTTTACATTTAAGCCTTTTTCTTTTTTAAGATAACGGCTTACACCTGTGATAGTTCCACCAGTACCAACGCCTGCAACAAAGAAATCGATTTTGCCATCAAGTGCATCAAAGATTTCTGGGCCAGTTGTTTCAAAGTGAATTTTAGGGTTTGCAGGGTTTTCAAATTGTTGTAATAAAATAAACTTTTCAGGGGCTGATGCTTGAATTTCTTTGGCCTTAGCAATAGCACCGTTCATACCTTTAGCACCGTCTGTTAGTACAAGATTAGCACCGAGTGCTTTTAATAGCTTGCGACGTTCTAAGCTCATGGTGTTTGGCATTGTAAGCGTTAATTTGTAGCCGCGTGAGGCTGCTACGAATGCCAGTGCAATGCCCGTGTTACCTGATGTTGGCTCTATAAGCTCTTTATCTTTGGTAAGTTGACCTGATTTTTCAGCTTCCCAAATCATCGATGCACCAATACGGCATTTAATACTAAAGCTTGGGTTACGCGACTCAACTTTAGCGTATACATTCCCACCTGTAACACGGTTAAGTTTTACCAACGGTGTGTTACCGATGCTTAGTGAGTTATCTTCAAAAATAGTAGACATAATGTTCCTTTAGGTACAATCTGATCAACACATTAACAGCTAGCCTGTTAACTTTATAAGCCTACTTTACTGTGAGATAAAAAAAGTTAAAGTAAGCTTTGGCTATAACATATATTAATTCCGCTTATAACGGATTGAACTAAAAACTCAACCTGTTATTTTTTTAGTTATTAAAAAGGTGAACTTGAAGCCATTTGTTCGTTTTTAACTTTGTACTGTATTTTTTGTTTATGTAGTCGTTATTTAAACAAATCAACACTACATACTTATATTTTGTTGGTTAATTGTGCAAATGAACTGCGGTTGAACAGTTTATTGACACAAACTATTCAAAACATGATAAAAACACATTATCTAAATTCAATAAAGTAATCACCATGAAGTTAATCTTAAAATTAATTGCCGGTATTGTGGCCGGTATTTTAGTCGGACTCTATATTCCCTTAACTGGCGTTGAGCTTTTATACACAGTAAAAGAGCTTATTGGCCAGCTTATTAGTTTTACAATTCCACTGATTATTTTGTTTTTTATTGCCTCTGGGATTGCCGGGCTTCCTAAAGGTTCAGGGCATTTACTGGGAAAAACGGTTGGTTTTGCTTACGGCTCAACAATTATTGCCGGTACCTTAGCGTTTTTATTAGTCACAGCGATTATTCCGTTCCTAAGCGGTGGAATTTCATTTGAAGCTGAAGCAGTCACCGAGGTAGGTAGCTTTATTGACTTAGAAATTCCACCATTAATGGGTGTAATGACTGCTTTAGTCACAGCATTTGTATTT
This sequence comes from Pseudoalteromonas sp. 23_GOM-1509m, assembly GCF_000518425.1. Lineage (NCBI taxonomy): Bacteria > Pseudomonadati > Pseudomonadota > Gammaproteobacteria > Alteromonadales > Pseudoalteromonadaceae > Pseudoalteromonas > Pseudoalteromonas sp. 23_GOM-1509m. Next base: position 7,567 of record NZ_KI912434.1, on the reverse strand, counting down.
GGTATTGGTATGAGCCAGCTAGGTTTAGACACATTAAAAACGGTGTCTGATCAAGGGCGCGATATTATAGATGGTTTACTTGCTAAAGTAATTATCCCAGCATTACCGTTTTACATTGCTGGTGTGTTTGCTGAAATGACCGTGGCAGGTACCGTTGTTGATACATTACAGGCCTTTGGTGTAGTACTCATTGCCGCATTAGTGATGCATTGGTTATGGTTGAGTGTGCTTTATATTGTATCGGGCCTATTACTTAAGCGTAATCCTATTGAGCTAATTAAAAACATGCTACCTGCGTACTTTACTGCATTAGGAACCATGTCGAGCGCGGCAACCATTCCAGTCTCTTTGCAATCAAGTAAAGCAAATAATGTTAAAGAAGATGTAGCTAACTTTACAGTCCCATTATGTGCCACTATTCATCTATCAGGTTCAACAATTACAATAGTTACCTGTGCTATGGCTGTGATGTTTTTATCGCCTAGCATGGAAGTACCTTCACTAATGGCTATGCTGCCATTCATTATGATGCTAGGTGTGGTTATGATTGCTGCACCAGGTGCCCCAGGTGGCGCGGTAATGTCGGCGTTAGGTTTACTAACTAGTATGCTTGGTTTCAACGAAGGTGCAGTGGCACTAATGATTGCGCTGTACCTTGCACAAGATAGCTTCGGCACTGCGTGTAATGTAACTGGCGACGGTATCATTGCTTTGTGGGTAGACCGTTTTAGTGAAAAAGCCTCAGCTTAAATCACTATGGTGTATTTACCTACGATAGGTAAATACGCTTTGACAATATTGGGTCATAGCGACCGACGGCGAAAGCATAATATTAGTTATGGTTTCGTCGTATCTATGCTAATGTTGAAAATTAATTTTGTTAACTTGCATCTTATTAGGCTAGTGAGGGTGTTCCATTGATTAACGTACTTTTAGTTGATGACCATGAACTTGTGCGCACAGGGATCAGACGTATTCTTGATGACATACGTGGTTTTAAAGTAATAGGTGAAGCTAAAACAGGCGAAGAGGCTGTGCAGTTTTGTCGTCAACATGCGCCAAATATAGTATTAATGGATATGAACATGCCTGGTATGGGCGGGCTTGAGGCAACTAAAAAGATTTGCCGTTATTGTCCCGATGTAAAAATTATTGTGCTTACAGTTAATTGTGAAGACCCATTTCCGAGCAAGGTTATGCAAATTGGTGCTCATGGTTTTTTAACCAAGGGGGCAGGATCTGATGAAATGGTGCGTGCTATACGTTGCGTGCATGCAGGGCAACGTTATATTGCGCCAGAAATAGCACAGCAAATTGCGCTTGCGCAGGTTACTGGGCGAACTGATGAAAACCCATTTCAAAGTTTGTCTGAGCGTGAACTGCAAATTATGCTGATGATCACCAAAGGTGAAAAAGCACAGGATATTGCTGAGCGCTTAAATTTAAGCTCTAAAACAGTAAACAGTTATCGCTATCGTATGTTTGAAAAGCTTAACGTAGGGGGCGATGTCGAGCTTACTCATTTAGCCATACGTTACAAAATGATTGATATAGATATCTCTTACTAGTCGATATATATGTCTGAATTTGATCATGCCCAGTTTTTAAAAACATTATCGAGTGAGCCTGGCGTTTATCGCATGCTCGATAATGACAACCAAGTTATTTATGTCGGTAAAGCTAAAAGTTTAAAAAAGCGGGTGAGCAGTTACTTTCGCAGCAACATTACCGACAGCAAAACCCGTGTTTTAGTGAGTAATATTTGTAATATTGAAGTCACACTTACTAATACAGAAACAGAAGCGCTTCTGCTTGAAAATAACCTCATTAAGAAATATCAGCCACGTTATAATATTCTGTTACGTGATGATAAATCGTACCCGTACATATTACTCACGAATCATAAGCACCCTCGTTTAGCCTTTCATCGTGGTAGCAGAAAAGTAAAAGGCGAATATTTTGGCCCGTTTCCAAGCGCTGGAGCCGTATCAGAAAGTTTGCGCTTAATGCAAAAAATATTTCCGGTACGTCAATGTGAAGACGCTTACTACCGTGCGCGTAGTCGGCCATGCTTGCAATACCAATTAAAACGTTGCTCTGCGCCGTGTGTTAATAAAGTCTCTGAAGATGAATACGCGCAGCAAGTTGATTATGTCCGTAAATTTTTAACCGGTAAATCCCATGAAGTAATAGCCGATCTTATCGCTAAAATGGAAAAAGCCAGTGAGCAGCTTAATTTTGAACTCGCAGCTAAAGTTCGCGACCAAATTATGCTATTGCGTAAAATGCAGGAGCAGCAGTCTATCTCAGGTAATTTTGCTGAAATGGATGTTGTAGGTTTTGCCCATTTAAATGGCTTAAATGGGATTCATCTATTAATGATCCGCGATCATAAAGTGCTGGGTAGTAAAACTTATTTTCCAAAGGTGCCTAAAGACTCACAGGAGCAGGAAATCTTAACCTCTTTCTTAGGCCAATATTACTTAGCACCGGGAGCAACAGGACGCATTGCCAAAGAAATCATCTTACCATTTGAAATAGAAGAAAGTGATGCGCTCAGCGAAGCACTAACTCAAATTAGTGAACGTAAGGTATCGCTTAAAGTGGTTACTCGTGGTGAGCGAGCACAATACTTACAGTTAGCGAATAAAAACGCATTAAATAGTATTACGGTTAAGCAAAGCACTCAAGACTCTATAAACAAGCGTTATGCTCAATTAAAGGCTACCTTGCGTCTTGACGACATTAATCGCATGGAATGTTTTGATATCAGCCACACCATGGGTGAAAACACCGTGGCCAGTTGTGTTGTCTTTGATTCTCAAGGGCCTAACAATAAAGAATATCGTCGTTACAACGTCACGGGCATAACCGGTGGCGATGATTACGCCGCTATGGAATTTGCACTAAACAAACGTTATAACAAGTTAGTGGATGAAGATAAAATTCCTGATGTTATTTTTATTGATGGTGGTAAAGGCCAATTAGGTAGGGCAGAACAATACTTTGAAAACTGGCCGCATGCAAAAATGCCACTATTAGTTGGGGTTGCAAAAGGCACTAGCCGTAAACCAGGCCTTGAAACTTTACTTATTGACGGTGGGCGTAAAACTATTCCTATGGATTCGGATGCACCCGCACTGCATTTAATTCAGCATATTCGCGATGAGTCGCATCGCTTTGCTATTGCAGGACATCGAAATAAGCGTCAAAAACAGCGAACTCAGTCGCTATTAGAAGAAATAGATGGCGTTGGTTCAAAGCGTCGACAAACATTATTAAAATATTTAGGGGGCATGCAAGGCGTAAAAGCTGCTAATATAGAACAGCTAAAGAAAGTTCCTGGGATCAGTCCTGACATGGCTGAGAAGATATTTAACCATTTGCATGACAAGGGCTAGCCCTATGTGCGAATATAGAAAAAAAGACATATCCAAGTAGTTATGTGGAATATTCCAAACACACTCACAACGTTTAGACTCTTTCTTATCCCCATTTTTTTGGTGATATTTTATATGCCTTATTCATGGGCATTCTTTGTTGCTGCCTTTATTTTTTGGCTTGCTTCAATCACTGACATACTCGATGGCTATTTAGCGCGTAAGCTTGAACAATCAACGCCTTTTGGTGCGTTTTTAGACCCTGTTGCTGATAAAGTAATGGTGTGCGCTGCCTTGGTTGCTTTATCTGAGCATTATCAATCTTTGTATATGACTATTCCTGCACTTATTATTATAAGCCGTGAAATTGTTATATCGGCGCTACGAGAATGGATGGCTGAGCAAGGCAAACGCGGCAATGTAGCTGTATCCGATATGGGTAAGTTAAAAACCGCAGCGCAAATGTTAGCCATTATTGGCCTGATTTGGCAGTACGATACCTGGATGATGTATTTAAGCTATGGCTTACTTTATATAGCGACGTTTTTAACGCTCAGTTCTATGATGCAATATTTAGTTGCAGCATGGGCAGAATTGACCAAAAATTGATTGTAAACGTCTAATAACGCACCATTTTAGATAAAAAATAATCAAACAGTTCAAAAGTAGCATTTTTTGTGTTGACGCGTTTAATAATCTCTGTAGAATGCGTCCGTGTTGAGAGGGCATAGCCCCCTAGATAAACAAAGCGGCACTAGCTCAGTTGGTAGAGCGCGACCTTGCCAAGGTCGAGGTCACGAGTTCGAGCCTCGTGTGCCGCTCCA
>NZ_KI912434.1:0-2728 GCF_000518425.1 Pseudoalteromonas sp. 23_GOM-1509m | reverse complement strand
CGATGCCCGAGTGGTGGAATTGGTAGACACAAGGGATTTAAAATCCCTCGACTAACAAGTCGTGCCGGTTCAAGTCCGGCCTCGGGCACCACTTTATATTCTTTCCGTAAAATCTAATTAAATCATCATATCTTTATTACTAAGTCCCTTGAAGCACACTAATTTACTACCCCCTGTTGTTAGCAATAATGGTTTGTTGCAAGGTCTGATACATACTCTTGGCTCACCAATAGACTGTCACTGATCACTTCAGACTTTTTTACAAGTTAATCAAGGTGTAGTGTAGGTCGTTAGCTAAATCATAAACTAGACTCTTTAATACCAATTCGCTTAATTAAGCGGTCTATTTTGAGGCAGGAAAAACGGGGTGATAGCTAGGCAAAAAAATCGCTATTTAGTTGTTCTAAATGAGAATTTTTCAACACAGATAGCGACACGTTTAGCCCCGCAAAATGATTGAGTATTATTGCGGATTGGTATAATAAGCGCAGTGTTAGTTATTATGGTTATGCAGTAATGTATATAAACCTAAGCAGGGATGTCGTTATAAGCATTCAGACCTACTACATAGGTTATTAAATTTACTTGTAGGATGCTTATAATGTTTGGATAAGGTGAGCTTATAGGTAGGTTGGGCGGCTTTAATAACGTCTATCTTCACACTAGTAATTTATAAGTGACTACTGTTATCAGTAACTTTTAGATTAAAGTTAAATAAATAAAAAACCCGAAATGACAATGGCCGTTTCGGGTTTTTAACTTGAAGTTATAAAAACTAATTATTTATGCCAAATACCTTTTGGAATAGTTTTATTGAGTTTGTCGTTCTTACTTGGATCAAACGTCGGTAACTTTCCAGCGCGTCGCTGAGCGTTATAATCTTTGGCAAGCCACACCACAACACCAGAGAGCATAAATAATGCGATTACGTTCACTATTGCCATTAAGCCCATAGATACATCAGCTAATGTCCACACTAGTGGTAATTCGCCCAATGCACCAAACATTACCATACCTAACACTAATAACCTGAAGACCAACATGCCAGATGCGTGGTTATGTTCTAAGAATAATAAGTTCGTTTCAGCATACGAGTAGTTAGCCACAATAGATGTAAATGCAAAAAATAAAATAGCGACTGCTACAAATATGGCACCCCAGCTGCCTACATGTTCTTCAAGGGCTGCTTGTGTAAGCGCTATACCCGTTACATCTGAGCCTGGCACTAATTGCTCTGATAATAAAATAAGAGCAGCAGTTGCAGTACAAATAATAATAGTATCTACAAATACACCCAGCATTTGTACATACCCCTGTGAAGCAGGGTGAGGTGGGTTTGGTGTTGCCGTTGCGGCAGCATTCGCAGCACTACCCATACCGGCTTCGTTTGAGAACAAGCCGCGCTTGATCCCTTGGATCATCGCTTGCATTACCCCATAACCAATTGCACCGGCACCCGCTTGCTCAATACCAAAAGCACTTCTGATCACATGCATAAATACATCAGGTAACTCAGTGTAATTTACAGCACACATATAAAGTGCAACCACAAGGTAAGCAGCAGCCATAAATGGAACGGCTAATTCAGCAAATCGAGAAATGGTTTTTAGACCGCCAAATATAATAATACCTGACCCAATAACAAGAGCGATACCGACTATATAGTTAGGGATACCAAAGGCGACTTCAAAAGCCGCAGCAATAGAATTTGACTGTACTGCGTTAAAAACTAAACCAAAGGCTAAAATTAAGCACAATGAAAAGACAACACCCATCCAACGCTTACCAAGTCCGTACTCCATATAATAGGCCGGACCACCACGGAAGTTACCTTCTTCATCTCGTGTTTTATAAGCTTGTGCCAATGTACTTTCAGCAAAGCTAGTAGCCATACCAATTAAAGCAATTAACCACATCCAAAAAATAGCACCTGCGCCACCTAAATAAAGTGCAACGGCAACACCTGCCATATTACCAGTACCAACACGGGCTGCTAAAGATGTACAAAATGCTTGGAAAGAAGAAATGCCGCCGTCAGAGCCTTGACGACTTTGAAACATGACTTTAATCATATGTGGAAACTGTACAAATTGGATAAAACCAAGACGTATTGTAAAAAATAGCCCTGCTGCTATTAATAAGTACACTAAAATATGACCCCATAAGAGACCACTTATACTATTTATTATATCTGTCATGTGCGTTACCTAGTGAACGAGTTGTAAATATCGGGCGCAACTTACCACAAGCACAGTAAATAGTTTAGTAAACAGCGTAAAAAAATGAGTTATCCACAGGGTTTTGTGGGTAACATGTGTGTCTAGGTGGGGTATCTTTGGGGTAAAAATTAAATGCAAAAAAGCCTTTAAAAACGCTTGCGTTAAAATCGATTCGCCCTATAATGCGACCCCACTGAGACGGCAGAGCGCAACGCATAGCGAGGCACTCACTACTCAGTGAGTTGAGTAAAACTTAGTTTCGAAAACTTTCAAGTTTAACAAAATTAAGTGTTGACAAAAAAATAGGAAAGCGTAATATGCGCAGCCCTAGCGAGATAAAGTTAAACGCTTTAATCGCAACGTTCTTTAACAATATAAAGCAATCATCTGTGTGGGCACTCGTACAGATTGAGTTCTAACAGCCAAGCTACTTAGGTAGTGAGGCAAACAAATTTAGAGTCTCAATTTAAACTGAGTGACCAACAGCAATAACTACTTCGGTAGGAATT
>NZ_KI912433.1:440681-463225 GCF_000518425.1 Pseudoalteromonas sp. 23_GOM-1509m | reverse complement strand
AGTTATTTGACAAACTAATTATGGCTCTGGCTTTGAATTAAGCTAACCCACGAAAAGCGGAGGCTAACACCGTGTGGGAGTCATTATGTCTATGCCTAGGAGTTACAATGCCAGTTATCGCAGACACACCAAAACCTCCATACTTTGCTGTAATTTTCACTTCTACACGCACGGAAGGTGATAATGGGTACGGTAAGATGGCAAATAGGATGGTTGAATTAGCAGAAAAACAGCCTGGTTATTTGGGAGTGGAATCAGCAAGAGAAGATGTTGGCATAACAGTATCTTATTGGACAGATCTCGATTCAATTAAAAAGTGGAAAGCTAACTCAGAGCATTTAGAAGCTCAAAAAACTGGACGTAAATCTTGGTACGAATCTTTCAAAGTTCGTATTTCAAAAGTAGAACGAGATTACGGCATATAACAAGAGCTTTAAACAGAACTTGCTCCTCACCCGTTTTAGCCTGTTAATTAGGCGTTGTTAGAAGCAATGCAAATTTTTGAGTACAACCATACTATGATAAACAAGCTTGATAATCCGAATAAAGAAGTTGCCAATCAAATTTTCGAGGTCTTTCAAAATTCTTATAAAGTTGAAGCTAAACTTATTGGTACTCTTAATTTTCCACCGTTATCGCGCAGTGCCAAAGATATAGAAAGTTCCAAAACCCTATTTTATGGTTTTATTGAAAATGGATTTATTGCCGCAGTTATAGAGATTACTTTAAAAGGTAAGCATTTAGAGATCGACAGCTTAACTGTTGACCCAAGTTATTTTAGGAAAGGCATTGCAAACAAATTACTTAGTTACGTTCTTGGCTCATTCGAATATACAAAAGCCATTGTAGAAACGGCTGTAGCTAACGAGCCTGCAATAAAGTTGTACAAAAAGCATGGCTTTGTGGAGTTCAAACGGTGGACTCCATCTCATGGCATCGAAAAACTAGCTTTGTTCAAACCTCACAGATCAAGTTAGTACTTATTAAAATAAACGAAGCTAACTACTTGAACCGGCTTATTTTATGTAGCTTATCATTCTGCCCGAACCCCGAACCCCGAACCCCGAACCCCGAACCCCGAACCCCGTAATTAAGCTATTAGTTTCTCCGCAAGGTTGAGTTCCATCGTTGCTTTTAATAAACGGTATAAGTTAATTGATGCATCTATTTCTTCTTTACGATTGGTTAAGCTTTCAATATTTAAACCCAGTGGTACACCTAAGTGGGCACAGCTTTTTAAAATTGAGTCGAGATTTTCACGACAAATACGTACCGATTCGCTTAGTGTATTTTCCGAATCAAGCATGCGCCATTTAGTTGCCTCTGGCACTGAGATGCCTAGCCACTGCATAAACTCTAAGGTTTTTTCACCACCACAAGGCGTAAAGGTCAATATAATCCGATTAGGTGTCAGGCCTTGTGCTTTGCATGTGCGCGCATAACTGGTTATTAAATCTATGGTTGCTTGTGCGTTGTACACGGCTTGAGAGATAAAAAACTGGCATCCTTGTGCTGTTTTTTCTATTAATCGTTGGTGCTCGTTGCGCTTATTGGCATGGCGCTCAGCAATAGTGACACCACCTAAAAAGAAGTCTTCTGACTGCTCTGCTAGTGTTTTATAGGCATTCGGTAAGCTCAGCTTTATATCACCTGCTGATGAAGGGCTGCCCACTAACACCACGTTTTTTAAATCGTAGTCATTTTTAGTTTCATCTAACCACGCTTTAAACTCACTCACACCGCGCTGAGCTACACTTTTATAAGTAATTACATCAAGATCAGATAAGCCTCGTAAGAGTTGACTGTACTCGCGCGGATCAACTGTTTGCTTAAATGCAAATGGACGCGCTTGCTCTGTACGGCTGCTTTCATCTTGAATGTCATAAATAATCACACCGTCATATTCAATTTCGTGTAAACGGCCTAATAACTTTTCGGCAATGACTTTTAATTGCGCTTTATCAGTCCCAATTTTTGGCGGTGTTGTGCCAATAAGGTAAACACCTTGGTTGGTGTCCTGTATTTTTTCTTGAAGTGATAAAGCCATAATCCTCATTCCAGCTTAATTTGTGATGATGGATTTAATATAGCAGCCATTTAGACGTCTAGATAGATTTATTTTGTTGAAAGTTTCTCAACTAACGTGAATTATTTTCATAGTTAAATTAAATAACTGACACAGTTGTTTACATAATTAATAGGCTTAGGGCTCTTATATTTAATTACTTTACGGCATACTTAGTTTGGTAAATGTTTTAAAAATTGCTCAATTTAAAAAGGGATAACAATGAAATTTAAATTATTGGCAACTAGCCTAGCGGTATCGCTGGCCTTAACAGGTTGTGCTATGCCGCAAAGTCAAAACACGCAAACAGCAGCTCAACAAGAACAAGTTAATAAAGCAGATGAGCGTGTTTTTTCACAAGATTACCTAATAGAAGAGCTAGATAACGGCCTACGTGTGATGGTAGTTAAAACCGATTACCCAGATGTAGTATCGCTACAAATACCGGTATCTGTTGGCTCGCGTAATGAAGTGGAAGCAGGTAAAACTGGTTTTGCTCACTTTTTTGAACACATGATGTTTAAAGGCTCTGAAAAGTTTCCGCAAGATGTGTATTCAGATATTCTAAAAAATTCAGGGGTTGATAACCGCGCCTACACAACTAACGATTACACTAACTACCACTTAAATTTTTCAAAGCAACATCTTGATAAAGTACTTGAGATTGAAGCTGATATTTTTCAAAACCTAAGCTACACCGAAGAGCAATTTAGAACCGAAGCGCTAACGGTTAAAGGCGAGTACTTAAAAAATAACGCCAGTCCAATTCGTAAATTATTAAGTGCGGTACGCCAAGAAGCGTTCGAAAAACATACCTATAAACACACTACAATGGGCTTTTTTGAAGACATTGAAGCTATGCCAGATCAAATGGCCTACGGTAAAGAGTTTTTTGATAAGTTTTATAAGCCTGAATATGTATCGCTTGTGATTGTTGGTGATGTTGATCCAAAAGAGACCATGGCGATGGTTAAAAAACACTGGGGTAATTGGCAAAAAGGCGACTATGTTGCTGATATTCCAAAAGAGCCAACTCAGCAAGCGCCAAAATATGTGCATGAGCAAAACGAAGGATTACCTGGTCACTGGTTACTCGTGTCGTACAAAGGCGCTGCATGGGAGCCTCAGAAAAAAGACAGAGCCGCATTAGATTTACTGTCGCAGCTTTATTTTTCGAGCAATTCAGATATTTACCAAGAGCTGGTAGTAGAAAAGCAAATAGCGAGTCAAATGTTTACCTATAACCCTGAAACTAAAGATCCAGGGTTACTGCATGTATTTGTAAAAGTAGAAAATGCCGATGATTTAGCCACAGTGCGTGATGCCATTAATCGTACGTATGCCAAAGCGCGTACCGAGTTGGTTGATAGCCAAAAACTTAGCGATTTAAAGTCTAACCTTAAATACAGCTTTATAAATGGTTTAGATTCGTCGCAAGCAATTGCCTCTACACTTGCCAGCTATATGCATTTTGAGCGCGATCCTGAGGTAATTAACCAACTGTATAAATCGGCAGACAATATCACTAGCGAAGATATTAGAGCCGTTGCCAATAAGTACTTTGTTGATAATGCGCGCACCACAATTACTATGTCGGCACTTGATAAAGCCCCAGGTTTTGAACAAGAAAGCGACTTAGATGCCTTGGTAGCTAAGTATCAGCAAGTACCGAGTAAGCCTATCTTTAAAGTGCTGGATAAAACTAATAGCTCGCCTTTAATCGATATTAACTTATTATTTAATACCGGTGCCGCTGCCGATCCGCAGGGTAAAAAAGGCGTGGCGGCACTGACTGCCGCAATGCTGGCGCAAGGTGGCTCAACCTCAATGAGTTACAAAGATATTAAAAAGGCAATGTACCCGCTGGCGGGTAGCTTTGGTTATCAAATAGATAAAGAAATGCTGTCGTTCCAAGGGCGTATTCATAAAGATAATGCAGCTCAGTGGTATGCCTTAGTGAGTGAGCAGCTATTAAGCCCAGGCTTTAGAGAAGATGACTTTAAGCGTCTGAAAAAAGAAATGATCGATGGCATTAAATCGGGTTTAAAAGCTTCTAATGATGAAGAGTTGGGTAAAGAAGTCCTCTACAGTGTGCTTTATAAAGGCCACCCTTATGAAAGCTATAACTACGGTGACTTATCAGATTTAGAAGCGCTGACCCTTGATGATGTTAAAGCGTTTTATAATGCTGAGCTTACACAAGCTAAACTTACTGTGGGTTTAATTGGTGCAGTCCCTACAAAACTCAAAGCACAAATGTTAGCTGACTTAGCGACACTCCCTAAAGGCGAACAAAGCCGCTTAACAATCCCTGATGCGCCAGAACTTAAAGGTCATCATGCAACGATTGTTGAAAAGTCAGCGCAATCAACGGCTGTGTCGTTCGGGTTTCCTATTGATACCATTCGTAGCAGCGAAGACTGGACCGCATTGTGGCTAGTGCGTTCGTACTTTGGTGAGCATCGCAGTTCTAACAGTTACTTGTACGAACGTATTCGTCAAACGCGTGGCATGAATTACGGTGATTACGCCTACATTGAATACTTCCCTCGTGGTATGTTTCAAACTAAGCCAGATGCAAACTTAGGACGCTCTGAGCAAATTTTCCAAGTGTGGCTGCGTCCACTGCGCTCAAACAACGATGCGCATTTTGCAACCCGTACCGCATTATTTGAGCTGGATAAGTTGATTAAAAATGGTATGACTGAGGCAGATTTTGAAGCCACACGTAACTTTTTAATTAACTTTGTGCCACAAATGGTTGCTAGTCAAAATCGCCAGTTAGGTTATGCGCTAGATAGCGAGTTTTATAACACCGATAGTTTTGTAAACTACGTCACAAGCAAACTGAAAACATTGACTGTTGACGATGTAAATCGAGTGATTAAAGACAACCTACAAACTGAGAATATTCACTATGTGTTTGTTACCGGTGATGGTGAAGATATGCAAAAACGTTTAGCAACTATGCAAACCTCGCCTATGGAGTATAACACCGATAAGCCTGCCGAGTTAGTGGCTGAAGATAAGGTAATTGCTGATTATAAACTGGCAATTCCTGCAAAAAATATTGAAGTAGTAAAGGTGGATAAAGTATTTCAATAATTTAAGTTTTTAAGTATTAAAAAATGCCCCTGTGCAGTAAGCATTGGGGCATTTTTATATTTTAGGTTGTAAATACTAGTTACTTACTAAAAGTACTGAGGCTGCACCAAGAGCAAAACTAATAACAGAGCTAATAATCAAACCTGCAATAAAACTTTTAGATGGACTGTTATTGGCATCATTTTGGTTGTTTTCATCAAGCTTAATAAGCTCACCTTGGCGTACTTCAAATACCGCACATAAGGCCATGGTGGTTTCTTTTGAGGCTGCACCTTCTTTTTCTACTCGTTGAATGGTTCGCAAGCTTACATCGCAGGCATCGGCAAGCTGTTGTTGTGTCCAATCGAATGTGTGCCTGAGCGACTTTACCGTTGTAGGGTTTAATTGCATGTTAAAGTTTCCCTACAAATAGTTCCATTACTGCTGCAGTGGTATAGCCAAATACTGCACCACCTAATGCACAGCCTAGAATAAATAAAGCTGCTTTTTTAGGATCGCTAGGAAGACTACTTTGAACTTGCTTGGCAAGCACTTCTTGATCTTTGTAAAGAGTGCATTCAAGTCGTCCTGTCAGTATATTGAGCATGTCAAATTTCACTTGGTACTGCGAATTTTCAAAATCAAATGTGTGTGAGCTTTTTATATTAACGCTGCGTCTGCTGCTAACTAAGTCATCGTTAACATAGACTTCTTCTTTACCAGTAAAGTAGCTTCCAAAACAGGCTATTTGGTTATCGCCATCTTGAAAGTAAAATTTATAGCCTAATTTTTTTGTATTTAATATGTCGTTTTTCATCATCGTTATCCTTGTTGAGTTGATGATGCTAATTTAGCGTTTATTATTATTTTTTACGCCGTCAGCAGTACGCCAGTGGCTATTTTGGCACATGACACACGTGCTGTCATATGTTGTTATTTGTTGATTTTTATTAACTTATTTTATTTTTGCACAAATGGTCAAACCTGCCTAGCTGTCATATGACATGACTTGAAAAAAGTAATATAAACCTGAAACTTAACTGGTTATATATAATAACCAGAACAAATAACGAAGGGATTAACACCTAGGCGGCTAAATCCGTTAGAATTGGTCATAGGCTCTTTGTAATAACTTAAGGCAGTATTATGCGTCATGAAATTTGGCAACAGCTTCGTAGTGAAGCAAATGAAGTAGTAACTCGTGAACCCCTTTTAGCGAGCCATGTGTATTCGTGTATTTTAAATCATGAGTGCTTAGGGTCGGCATTGAGTTTTATTGTTGCTAACAAGCTAGCTGATGCTGTGGTTTCTGCTTTTACAATCCGTGAGCTGTTTGACCAAGCTTTTGTAAAGTGTGACCGCATGCTGACACATGTTGCTCATGATATTAAAGCAGTAAAAGATCGTGACCCTGCCGCCGAAACCTACCTTACTGTGATTTTAAATTTAAAAGGGTTTCACGCCATACAAGCACACCGCTTAGCTAACTGCTTATGGCAACAAAACCGTAAAGAGCTTGCGCGCTTTATTCAAAGTCGTACCTCAGAGGTGTTTGGGGTTGATATTCACCCTGCTTGCAAAGTAGGCCAAGGCATCATGTTTGACCATGCCACCGGTATTGTTATAGGTGAAACCGCCGTAATTGAAGATAATGTATCTATATTACAATCGGTTACACTAGGTGGTACGGGTAACGAGCAAGGCGATCGCCATCCTAAAATTAGAGCGGGCGTACTTATTGGGGCGGGCGCTAAAGTGTTGGGTAATATTGAAGTAGGCGAGGGCGCACGTATTGGCGCAGGTTCAGTGGTATTAAGCCCTGTACCACCTCACACAACTGCTGTTGGCGTACCTGCAAAAATTATTGGTCGCCCTGATTGTGAGTGCCCGGCAGAAAGTATGAACCAAAACTTTTTAGAATATCCTGAGCCAGAAAACGAATCGCACACCAGTGCAATGCTTTAATTTTTGAGTACCTAGAAATGATATATAAAAGTAACTTTGTGGCTATGCTGCTCTGTTTTTCTTCAGGCGTGGCATTAGCAAGTGGTTACTTTTTGTTTTTTAAAGATTCCACTCGTGTTTCCTCAGCGCCCAAACAAGCTGTAATCTCTTCGGCTAACACTCAAGTCAATAATCAGCCAACTACTTTGCAAGGCTTAGTGCAGGTTAATAAAGCCCAAGTGGCTGATCAACAAACTCAGCTAGCACAACATGTGGTTGAGCTTAATCAGCGGCTTGAAAAAAAATCAATCCAGCTTAAGCAGTCTCAACAACAGCTAAAGTTAAATCAATTAGAAAGTGTAGAGCTTGATGATGAGCTCGCAATACAGTTTGAGCAAGAGGCTGATAATCTCGAATGGAGTTACGAGCTTGAAGTCGCGTTAACTGACTTTTTAATTATTAATGAGTTTGCAGATAGCGCTGAGCTTACAGCGCTTAAGTGTAAGCAAACAATTTGCAAGTTTGAGCTTACCATAAATCAACATGCCGTTAATTATGGGGCTAAATTATGGCGCGAGCTTAACGATAAGCTTCACCTTGAACCTTGGTGGCAGCAATTTAAACTCAGTGCATCTCAATCTAACGATGCCCGTATTGAGTTTACTGTTAGTACGCAAGGCTAGCGCTTAGCAATATGGCTAAGCTTCTACCTTTGAAATAACCTGGCCATCTACTAACTCAGTGATCAATACATCACCCACTTTTACATCTTCCACTGATTTAACCACTTTATTTTGCGCTGTTTTCGTTATGCTGTAACCGCGCGCTAATACATTAAGGGGGCTGACCGAATCAAGCCGACTTGCTTGTAAGGCAAGCGTATTATTTGCGTGTTGTAGTTGTTGCTGCATCGCTTGATTTAGCCTTGCATGGAGCTGTGCTAACTGATGGTTTGCATTTGCTAGCTTTTTATCTGGTGATTGGCGCATTAGTCTGGGTGTTAAATTAGCTAACACGCGTTCTTGTTGATATAAACGCTGACGCATTGCCTGTTGCAGTGCAATACTCAACTCATCTAAGCGTTGTGATTTTTGGTTTAGCTGATTGCGCGGGTGGCACAAATTAAGGCGATGCTGCAATTGTATGGCTAGTGCGCGTTTATCGGCAATGTCGTGTTTAAATGCATTCGCTAAACGATTAATTAACTGATTAACCCTATTATGTAGCTCTTGTGTATTGGGGCTTACGAGCTCTGCGGCTGCAGAAGGGGTTGCGGCGCGAACATCAGCGACATAATCGCTAATTGTGGTATCTATTTCATGGCCAACAGCGCTCACAATAGGCAGCGAGCTTTGATAAATAGCACGAGCAAGTTGTTCATGGTTAAAGCACCATAAATCTTCTAATGAACCACCACCGCGTCCGAGAATGATAACGTCGACTTCATTACGTAAATTTGCCAGCTCTATTTGCTTGATTAAATGGCCATGCGCTTCTTTGCCTTGCACCATCGCAGGGTAAATAACCACTTCTAATTGCGGCGCACGACGCTTTAAAACAGTTAAAATATCTTTGATTGCGGCGCCTGTAGGTGAGGTGATCACCCCTATGCGATTTATGTTTTGGGGCAGGGGCTTTTTATAAGCGGAGCTAAATATGCCCTCTGCAGCCAAACGCATTTTTAGCGCGTCAAACTCTTGCTTAAGTTGCCCTTCGCCGGCAGGCTCCATATGTTCAACAATAAGCTGGTAGTCACCACGGGGTTCGTACAAAGATACACGTGCTTTAACGGTTACTTGTGCGCCGTTAATTGGTCGGTAACTTTGGTTGCGATTATTGCCTCGCCACATGGCGGCTTTAATTTGCGCTTTATCGTCTTTTAACGAAAAATACCAATGCCCAGAAGCAGGCGCAATAAAGTTAGAAATTTCACCAGTGAGTACTAAAGACGCAAAACCTTGTTCAAGTAGGGCACGTATTTCACGATTAAGGCGAGATACGGTATAAACCGTTTGCGAGGGCTTAGAAAACATAAAAACTACCAAAAAACATTTATAAATCTAGCTTATCATAAATAAATACAAAATATTATTTACTAGTGCCTACAACGCTGTTAAAATTTGGCCGCAATTCCTTATCTTAGATCCACATGTGAGAAGTTGCCAAAATGCTTAGAATCGCTAAAGAAGCTCTTACCTTTGATGACGTACTTTTAGTACCTGGTCATTCTACTGTTTTGCCACATACGGCAAATATTTCAACTCGCTTAACGCGTGGTATCAAACTTAACTTGCCGCTCATTTCAGCATCTATGGATACTGTTACAGAAGCTCGTTTAGCTATTGCCCTCGCCCAGGAAGGTGGTCTTGGTTTTATTCATAAAAACATGACCATTGCAGAACAAGCGAAAAATGTTCGTAAAGTTAAAACCTATGAAGCAGGTATTGTTTCATACCCTGTTACAGTTACTGCCGATCTGACTATTGCAGATGCTGTTGAATTGTCTCAGGAAAAGGGATTCTCAGGTTTTCCGGTCACCGATAGCGAAAATAACCTTGTAGGTATTGTAACTAGTCGTGATATGCGCTTTGAAACTAAGCTTGAACAGCCGGTTTCAACAGTGATGACGAAAAAAGAAAACCTAGTAACGGTTAAAGAGGGAACGGCTCGCGAAGATATCTTAAGCTTAATGCACGAACACCGCATTGAGAAGATTCTTGTGGTTGATGATGCGTTTAAACTTAAAGGCATGATCACCGTAAAAGATTACCAAAAAGCACAAGACAAACCAGATGCATGTAAAGACGAGCAAGGTCGTTTACGTGTAGGTGCTGCGGTAGGTGTTGGCGCAGGTACTGATGAGCGTATTGCTGCATTAGTTGAAGCCGGTGTTGATGTACTACTAATCGATACTTCTCATGGTCACTCACAAGGTGTTATTGACCGTGTTGCAGCGACTCGTCAAGCTTACCCTGATTTACAAATTGTTGCGGGTAACGTGGCAACTGCCGAAGGTGCTATTGCCCTTGCAGATGCCGGTGTTGATGCTGTTAAAGTAGGTATCGGCCCAGGTTCTATTTGTACTACACGTATTGTTACTGGTTGTGGTGTACCACAAATAACAGCTATTTCTGATGCGGTTGAAGGCCTTAAAGGTCGCGATATTCCAGTGATTGCCGATGGCGGTATTCGTTTTTCTGGTGATATTGTAAAAGCATTGGTTGCGGGTGCATCGTGTGTAATGGTTGGCTCTATGCTCGCGGGTACTGAAGAAGCACCAGGTGAAGTGGAGCTTTATCAAGGTCGCTATTACAAGTCTTACCGTGGTATGGGTAGCCTAGGTGCGATGGATCAAAAAGAAGGGTCATCGGATCGCTACTTCCAAAAATCAAACCAAGCTGACAAGTTAGTACCAGAAGGCATTGAAGGTCGTGTTGCTTATAAAGGGCCAATTGCGACCATTATTCACCAACAAGTGGGTGGTCTTCGCAGTGCAATGGGCTTAACCGGTTGTGCCACAATCGAAGAATTAAACACTAAACCACAGTTTGTACGTGTAACTTCTGCTGGTATGGGTGAGTCGCATGTTCATGATGTGCAAATCACTAAAGAAGCACCGAACTACCGTTTAGGCTAATCAGCCTTTAACAACTTGAAAAAAGTGGGCTAACCTTTGTTAGCCCTAATATAGTCACACAGCTTAAGCTGGTGGCGTTTAGCACCTGACTTTACGAGATACTTCATGAGCAAAGACATTCACGATTCACGAATCCTCATTTTAGATTTTGGTTCACAATACACGCAGTTAATCGCCCGTCGCGTGCGCGAAATTGGTGTTTATTGTGAGCTTTGGGCTTGGGATGTAACCGAAGAGCAAATTCGCGAGTTTAACCCACAAGGTATTATCCTTTCTGGTGGCCCAGAATCAACCACGCTTGAAAATAGCCCGCGCGCTCCTGAGTATGTATTTAATGCAGGCGTTCCAGTACTTGGTATTTGTTACGGTATGCAAACTATGGCAACGCAGCTTGGCGGCCGTGTACATAGCTCAGATAAAAAAGAATTTGGTTACGCACAAGTTGAAAAAGTGGGTAACTGTGCATTATTTGATGCCATTGAAGATCATATTACTGATGGCGGCAATGGCGTACTAGATGTGTGGATGAGCCACGGTGATAAAGTAATGGAAATTCCAGATACGTTTAAAACCACAGCTAAAACATCTACCTGCCCGCATGCGGCAATGTCTAACGAAGAAAAACGCTTTTACGGTGTACAATTTCACCCAGAAGTAACGCACACACATCAAGGTCAACGTTTACTAGAGCGTTTTGCTATTGATATTTGTGGTTGTGAAAAATTATGGACGCCAGCAAAAATCATTGATGACGCCATTGAGCGTATCAAAGAAACTGTAGGTGACGACGAAGTTATTTTAGGTTTATCAGGCGGTGTAGATTCATCGGTTGTAGCTATGCTTATTCACCGTGCTATTGGTGAGCGACTAACCTGTGTATTTGTTGATAACGGGCTACTTCGTTTAAACGAAGGTCAACAAGTAATGGACATGTTTGGCAATAAGTTTGGTTTAAACATTGTTAAAGTAGATGCCGAAGATCAATTTTTAAATGACTTAGCAGGTAAATCAGATCCTGAAGATAAGCGTAAAGCCATTGGCCACACGTTTATTAATGTATTTGATGAGCAAGCTAAAAAGCTTAAAAACGCAAAATGGTTAGGCCAAGGTACAATTTACCCTGACGTAATCGAATCAGCGGCTTCAGCGACTGGTAAAGCACACGTGATTAAATCGCACCATAATGTGGGCGGCCTACCAGATGACATGCAAATGGGCTTAGTAGAGCCATTACGTGAGTTATTTAAGGATGAAGTACGTAAAATTGGTTTAGAGCTAGGTTTACCGTACGACATGCTTTACCGTCACCCATTCCCAGGGCCAGGTTTAGGTGTGCGTGTACTTGGCGAAATCAAAAAAGAGTACTGTGACTTACTTCGCCGCGCGGATGCTATCTTCATTGAAGAGCTTCACAAAGCAGAGCTTTATCATAAAGTAAGCCAAGCGTTTACTGTATTCTTACCGGTTAAGTCGGTAGGGGTTATGGGCGATGCACGTAAGTATGATTGGGTTGTTTCACTTCGTTGTGTAGAAACCATCGACTTTATGACTGCGCGTTGGTCACATTTACCGTATGAGTTTTTAGGTGTGGTTTCTAACCGTATCATTAACGAAATCGACGGTATCTCACGCGTTGTTTACGATATTTCAGGAAAACCACCTGCCACTATCGAGTGGGAATAATCCTATGCTGCAAGCCATTATTTTATTAATGGCTTGCTTTTTTATATGGAGATTAATTTTTTAACCATCGCCCAATTATAAACCCACCTAATTTAAAACCACCAAGCAGAACTTTATTAATACAATGACACAGTAGGGTGCATAAGAATATCAATCAAAACCTTAATGGCATTGAATAAGCTCGGTAAACTGTCCTTGTAGCGCTGCGCTTTGTAGACACTGTAAAAAGTACGGCTAAATTCGAAAACGTATCTATAATATAAATGAAAACAAACAACTCAGGTATGAGATCATAATTTTATCCTTATTTGCAGTGTACGATGTAAGCCCTTTCGCTGAAACTAGCTACAAATTAATAAAATGAATGTGTTAACACAGGTAAGAATAAAAGCGTTTTATTAATGCTTTGCTTTTCTACTGTAATGCTTAGAGCTCCATATTGATAACATGGACAAGCAAGCAAAAATACGCTGTTTATTGGAGGAGGAAATTGTTAAATACCATCCTACGTCTCCTATAGCTATTTATTGAAGCATAACTTGATATAAGGGTAGTGAGGTTTTTTGTGATAACTGATACATCAACGGTTAATAGGTTCGAAGAGCAAATGCAACTTTTCATCCTTTGGTTATTGTGTGTGGGTGGATTGTTAACTGCAACTAGCTTACTTATACTTGAGCTGCAGAATAATATACTATCACTAGTGATAATTGGTGTGTGGGAGTTATGCACATTAAGCGCTATTGCCTTTAAAAAAATTCGACAACGCTTATTAACGCTATTGGCTATTTTGATTACGTTGGCTTTTCCTTTTCTTATTTTGGTTAATGGCGTTATCCCGGTAAGTCTAGCGCCGCTTTTTGTGGTAGTATTAGTGCTCGTCTTAAAGAGCAAAACGCGTATTATCTGCATTTGCATCTTAAATATTGCGCCATTAATGTTACTTGCCAATGCTGAGCCCCAAACCACAGCGATAGTGGTGCGCATTGTGTTTAGCAGTATCGTTCTTTCTATCTTAGTTTATTATTTTCTTAATAGTTATCAAGTCCTAGTCGATAAAACTCAATCGCAATTAGATACCAACGAACGAATATATGGGGTCATTGGGCATGAGTTGCGAACACCCGCTGCAACCATAAAAATGCTGATAGATATTGAGCTTGAACAAAACTGTTCGAAAAATATTTTAGAGGTGCAGCGGTTATCAAGTCACTTACTGTGTGTATTAGATGATATGAAGACGTCCTCTAATAGTACTTCGTTAGGCATGTACAAAAATAATGAAACTATATCGGTTCATGATACTGTTGAACGAGCGATTGAAGGAGTAAAGCCTTTAGCCGAAAAGTATAATTTTATTATTAACTTCTCAGCAAAAAGAGCAGTTACAGAGCATCATATAGGCTCCACTAAAGCTATCTTCCAAATTATTCAGAACTTAATTAAGAATGCCATATTACATAGTGGTGGCAGCACAGTCACTGTAATTAAATCAACCGAATCTTTAAGTCATGATAAAACCCATTATCGTATTAATGTTATTGATGATGGTAAAGGTATAGATGCCAAGTTTCGAGATAAGATGTTTAATGCATTTGAGCGTGGCGAGACATTGAGTGAAGGCACTGGACTTGGGCTTAATATCTGCAAGCAAATAGCTAACACTTTGGAAGAGGGGGATTTAAACTATATTAGTAGCAAAAACGGTGGCGCTAATTTTGAGCTTACCTTTGTTTTACATAGTGTTGATGAGGATGATGCAACTTCATTATTAACAGATGATTTCGAATTACTACAAAACCTAAAAATACTATTAGTCGAAGATACACCAATTTTGCGCATGGTAGCTAGTAAGATCCTTAGCCAAAATGGCGCGATAGTGACTGAGGCAGAGGATGGTATTATTGGTTTAAATCAGGCAGGCACAGGCGATTTTGATTTAGTCATTACAGATATCATGATGCCAAATTGTGATGGCTACGAACTAACTACTAAACTTCGTGAGCAAGGCTTTGCTAATCCTATTATTGGTGTAACAGCTGCCACGGTTGGCAGTGAAGCTGAACGCTTAATTTCGTGCGGCGCGAATGCGGTTTTACCTAAGCCATTAACACTTTTAAATATTACAGAAGAGCTGAAGAAGTTAAAAGTAATTAAAGTTTAAGTGTTTACTGGTAATTACTCTATGGCTAATTTGAAGTCAGAGTATCTATTTTAGTTTTACACTGTGTGAGCTAAGACACTATAAGCTAGTGAGAGTGGTTGTTAAAAAGTGAAAAATCATAAATTAGCATGCTAATTCGCCGTTTTGTTTATTTAAAAAGCAAACAAACCAAAAAGTTGATTTTTTACTTTACCTTTGTCAAAAGGTCTTTATAATTCATCGTCATTGCAGGGGCGTAGTTCCAATTGGTAGAACAGCGGTCTCCAAAACCGACGGTTGGGAGTTCGAATCTCTCCGCCCCTGCCATTTCTTCTTTACATCGTTTTGATTACTTCCTATATTATTCATCTTACTAATCCATCGAGTTGTTATGCATTCACGTTACGCATCTGTTTTTGGTATAGAAAAGCTTGAACTTAATCAACACTTTCGCCCAGCTCAACCTGAGCCGTCAGCGACTTCATCGTTAATACTCTGTGATACATTAAAAGATGATATTGAGCGTGCGTTTGCACCTGTAACAATAAACTCAATTGTTAAATCGCCAACCATTGAGTTTAGTGAGCAACAATTAGGCCTGCCTGATTCGAACCTAACCTGTGCGCAAAAACGTGCGTTATGGGCATTAATGAGTGAACACCTTGATACACTTTAAGTCGGTTACCGATGATAATATCAATGAACTGATGGCTATTGAAAATGCCTGCCATACACACCCTTGGACGTTAAAAACCATGCAGTCGTGTTTGCAGGGGCGTTATTTCAATTTAGCTGCGTTCGATGATGGGCAAATGATAGGCTTTTACATTGGTGAAAAAGCAGGGCCCGATTTTACCTTAATGGATATTTGTGTCGCCCCGAGCTTTCAGGGACAAGGATTTGCTAAGCAGTTATTAACGCAGTTTATAGCGTACGGCGAGCAACACAGTGCCGAAAACTTATTTTTAGAAGTGAGAGAGTCTAATACGCGGGCGATTGCTTTGTATGAGCGTGCGGGCTTTATTGAAATGTCAGTACGTAAAAATTATTACCCCAGCGATGCGCCAAATAAAAATGGCTTTGAAGATGCGATTTTAATGGGCATGGCACTGGGTTTAAATTTTTAATGATTACTTATTAGCGATGGCTTGTTCTATTGCTGTAATGAGTTCTACAACGCGTTTTTCTCTTTGAGTCATATCATTGCCTTTTAAACTTTGCTCAAGCGCTGATGCGCTATGGTAAATATCATCAAAGTTAAAACAACCAGCACTGCCCTTAATACTGTGGGCAAGTGCGCGTAGTGTTTCGCAATCTTGGTTGTTATAAAGGGTTTTTATCTGCTTTAAGTAATCAGGTAAACTTGCCAAATAATTAGCATTTATTTGCTGAAATTTCTCACTTTTTAATAAGCTATCCCACTTATTTTGATTATCGCGTTCAAGGTGTAAATAGCTGACTAATACATTTTCTAGTGCGTCTTTATCAATGGGTTTACCAAGCGCTTTGTTACAGCCTGCTTCAAGGTAAGTATCTATATCATGGTTCATGACATTAGCGGTTAGGGCGATAATTGGGCCATCGTAGGCGGCATCTCTGAGCATTTTAGTTGCTTCTAAGCCGCCCATAACCGGCATTTGCATATCCATGATTATAAGCTGATAGTCGTTCACTAGTGCCATTTCTACTGCTTGTGCGCCATTATTGGCTATATCAGGCTCTAACCCCCATGTTTGAAGGAGTAATTTTATCAGCAACTGATTATCGGGGTTATCTTCTGCCACTAAAATATGCGCATCAAAGTTATTGGTTGCAAAAGAAAGTTGCGGGTCTTTTTCGGGTGATAGCTGAGAGTGTTCAGTCAAAAAAAGGTTACTACTAAGCCCATTACCTAAATGGCAATCTATATCGATAGTAAAGCAACTACCCACACCCACTTCACTGGTTACGCTGACATCGCCACCGAGCAGTTGAGCCAAATTTTTTGAAATACATAGCCCTAATCCTGTACCACCAAATCGGCGTGTGGTTGTGGCATCGGCTTGTTCAAATGGCGTAAATAATCGACTTATTTGGTTTGCCGACATGCCTATACCGGTGTCTTCTACTATGAATGTTAGTATTTTTGGTGCTTGAAATTTTGCCGTAATTGTTACTTGGCCTTGTTCAGTGAATTTAACTGCATTACTGGCAATATTAATCAGTATTTGTTTTAAACGAGTAACGTCACTATTTATGGTATGTGGTAATGGTAGCGAATAATTAATTGTAAATGAAAGCTGTTTCTCTTGTGCTAAAGGTTTAATGATTGATTCAACATCATGAATAAGCTGCACAACATTTAATGGCGTTTGCTCAACAGCGAGTTTTTCGGCTTCAATTTTTGATAAATCGAGGATGTTATTAATAAGCTCTAATAAATGTTTTGAATTACGAAGAATAGTGCCTAAATGATGTTTATCGTTTGTTTTCTTATCGCTATGCAGTAGTTGCTCGGTAAAACCCATAATAGCAGTGAGCGGAGTGCGAATTTCATGGCTCATATTGGCTAAAAAACGACTCTTAAGCTGGTTTGCTTGCTCTGCTTGAGCGATGGCTGTTTCAAGCTTACTATTCATTGCTTCAAGTGCCTTAGTACGGCTCTCTACTTTGTCTTCTAAGTGATGCTTATATTCTTCTAGCTGCTCTTGATAGTGCTTAATTTGGTTAATCATGTGATTAAAGTCGTTAAACAGTATGCCTACCTCATCGGTTGTATAAGCAGGCAGTGTGACTGAAAGGTCGCCATCACCAACGCGATGACTTGCTTCACCTAGTAATTCAATTGGGTTAAGCAGTAAATTGCGCACCACAATAAAAATTAAGATCGGTAGGGTGATCACAGAAATAATTACAATTAGCCCAGTGATGACACTAATTGCTTTACCTGATTGATACAGTACCGCTTTAGGAATGGTCGACACATAATAGTAGCCGCCACTCATTTGGGCTGCGAAAATCAATCGTTCTATTTTATCAACGCTCGAAAGCTCAATGGTTGATAAGCTGCCAATATCAGCTAGGTCATTAATTTTATTAAGTTCATACTCACTAACATAGTGGCCACGCATTTTGTAATCAGAGCTAAATAAAATTTTACCATCATTGGCGAGCAGTAAATTTAAGGTGTTGTTATAAGGGGCTTCTAAAATACTGGTGTTTAAAATTGAAGGGTCGACCTTAAGGACAATAAAACCAAGTTGTTGTGGGCGTTTTAAATAGTAGTCAACGCTGTATATGCGTTGCACAAAATATAAGTTGGTGGTGCCGTCTTCTTTTTGCACCATAAACTGCTGCTGGCTTAAATTGCTTTGTATGACTTGGTCAAAAAACGGATAAGACTTTGGCGCGACAGTTAAATTACTGGAGTAATAGGCATCACTTTCACCGGTTTTTGAGACTAAATTAATACTAATAATATCAGGGTAGGCTTCACTGTAACTGGCAAATACATCCATTAACGCCCCAAGGCGATAGGTATAGCTGGCGTCTTCAAATAAATCTTTAGCTAAAAAGTCACTTAGTACCGGTGAGGCAGAGAGTAACTTAGCCGTTGCATGAAAAGAGTCTATATAGTTGAATACTTTTTGCTGTTGTTGCTCTACAAAGCGACTCATGATCAAGTCAGCTTGTTTTTGCGTAGAGTTAGTTACATTAGTGAGCGTAAACCCACCTAAAAATAACAACGGCAGTATAACCAGTGGAGTTATATACCATAATAATCGAATACTTAGCTTACTGGTTTTCATTACCCAACATCAAATCCTCCATGTAATCGAACAATAATATGATTTACAGAACCATTACTCAAGCTTGGTGTTAAGTTAGTGGGCAATTTATAGCGTTATTGTTAATAATCGCTGAAAACACCAAACTTAAAAAAGATCCGTTAATAACCAACCATTGATTGTTTATAAAGCCAAGATCAGCGAAAATAGTCTTCAATTACGATTAACTTAACGGATAGCGTCACAAGAGCTAATTTGGGTTCTTGTTGGGGTATGTTGCGCTTTCTAGGTTAGCTTGTTTTTAGCCTTGAAAGCTCAGCATACTAAAATACAAATACATCCGTATATCAACTAAAAGAACCTTTTTAATGGCAGACCAAAATCTCCTTAGCGAAATTAATAAACGCCGTACCTTTGCGATCATCTCGCATCCGGATGCGGGTAAAACCACTATCACAGAAAAAGTATTGTTATTCGGACAAGCAATTCAAAAAGCCGGAACAGTAAAAGGCCGTGGCTCTAATCAGCATGCTAAGTCTGACTGGATGGAAATGGAAAAAGAGCGTGGTATTTCTGTTACTACTTCTGTAATGCAATTTCCATATAACAATGCGTTAGTTAATTTACTTGATACTCCAGGACACGAAGACTTCTCTGAAGATACTTACCGTACATTAACCGCGGTAGATTCGTGTTTAATGGTGATAGATGCCGCCAAAGGTGTAGAAGAACGTACCCGTAAGTTAATGGAAGTAACACGCCTGCGCACCACGCCGATTGTTACCTTTATGAATAAATGTGACCGTGATATTCGCGACCCAATGGAGCTACTCGACGAAGTAGAAACAGAGCTAAATATTGCTTGTGCACCTATTACGTGGCCAATTGGCTGTGGTAAAGAATTTAAAGGTGTTTACCATATCCATAACGAAGAAACTATTTTATACAAAACAGGCCAAGGCCATACTATTCAAGAAGTGCGTAGCATTAAAGGACTTGATAACCCAGAGCTTGACCAAGCGATTGGTGATGAACTTGCAGCCCAGTTACGTGACGAGTTAGAGCTGGTTATTGGTGCATCACACGAGTTTGATTTAGATCTGTTCTTAGCGGGTGAGTTATCGCCTGTATACTTTGGTACTGCACTTGGTAACTTTGGTGTAGATCATGTTCTAGATGGACTGACTGAATGGGCGCCAACGCCTTTACCTCGTGAAACAGAAGACCGCCAAGTTGTAGCCACAGAAGAAAACTTCACTGGGTTTGTATTTAAAATTCAGGCCAACATGGATCCAAAACACCGTGACCGTATTGCCTTTATGCGTATTGTGTCGGGTAAATACAGCCAAGGCATGAAAATGAATCATGTGCGTATAGGTAAACAAGTGAGTATTTCTGATGCGGTAACCTTTATGGCGGGCGATCGTGAGCGTGCAGCTGATGCTTACGCTGGTGATATTATTGGTTTACATAACCACGGTACGATTCAAATTGGTGATACCTTTACCCAAGGCGAAAAAATTAAGTTTAGCGGTATTCCAAACTTCGCCCCTGAATTATTCCGCCGTATTCGTCTGCGCGATCCATTAAAACAAAAACAGCTATTAAAAGGACTGGTACAGCTTTCAGAAGAGGGCGCAGTACAAGTATTCAGACCATTAATTAATAATGACTTAATTGTAGGTGCGGTAGGTGTGTTGCAGTTTGACGTGGTGGTAGCGCGTTTAAAAGCTGAATATAACGTTGATGCAATTTACGAAAGCGTGAATGTAAATACAGCCCGTTGGGTTAGCTGTGATGATGTTAAAAAGTTTGAAGAATTTAAACGTAAGTGCGAAAGCAACTTAGCACTTGATGGTGGCGATAATTTAACTTACATCGCGCCGAGTCGTGTAAATCTTAACTTGTCGACAGAGCGTTACCCTGAAGTGACATTTAATCACACGCGTGAAAACTAGCACTTAGCCTCTAGAATTAACACAAAGCCTGCTTTGGCGGGCTTATAAAGGTAAATAATATTATGAATATTCGTACTATTTTAGTAGAAAAAGCCATTGCCGCTATGACCGCCGCAGGCCTACCAGAAGATACTAACCCAGCGGTTACCCAAAGCACTCGCCCACAGTTTGGTGATTACCAAATTAATGGCGCGATGGGCGCAGCTAAAAAAATGAAAAGTAACCCGCGTGAATTGGCGCAAAAAATTATTGATCAGTTAGATGTAAGCGACATTGCCGAAAAAACGGAAATTGCTGGCCCTGGTTTTATTAATATTCACTTAAAGCCGGAGTTTTTAGCTCAAAGCGTACAAGCTGCTAATAACCACGCAAAACTTGCCGTAAATGAGCACGCCAAACCACAAAAAGTAGTGGTTGATTACTCATCGCCTAACCTTGCAAAAGAAATGCACGTAGGTCACTTACGCTCAACTATTATTGGTGATGCCGTAGTACGTGCGCTTGAATTTAGAGGCGATACCGTTGTTCGTCAAAATCACATGGGTGATTGGGGCACACAGTTTGGTATGCTAATTGCGCATTTAGAAGATCAAATTAACCAAGGTGTTGATTTAGATACTGTTGCGCTTGCTGATTTAGAAACCTTTTACCGCGATGCGAAAAAGCGTTTTGACGACGAAGAAGGCTTTGCCGATAAAGCGCGTAACTACGTAGTTAAACTGCAAGGTGGCGACGCACACTGTGAAAAACTGTGGAAACTATTTATTGCCACTTCAGTTAAGCATTCTGAAGAAGTATACAAGCGTTTAAATGTAACACTGACACCTGCCGACATTATGGCTGAAAGTGCTTATAACAGTGAACTTAACGATATTATTAGCTTATTAAAAGATAAAAATATCGCAGTAGAGTCGCAAGGCGCACAAGTGGTATTTTTAGATGAGCTGGCAAATAAAGACGGTGAACCTTCAGCGTTTATCGTACAAAAATCAGGTGGCGGCTTTTTATATGCAACCACAGATTTAGCAGCGTGTGATTATCGCTCAAACAAGTTGGGTGCAGAGCGTATTTTAATCTTTGTTGATGCACGCCAGAGCCTTCACTTTAATCAAGTAGAGCTAACTGCACGTAAAGCCGGTTTGTTACGCGATGAAACTAGTTACGAGTTTTGCCCATTTGGCACCATGATGGGCGCTGATGGCAAACCATTTAAAACCCGTACAGGCGGCACGGTAAAATTAGCTGATTTACTTGAAGAGTCAATTACTCGTGCAGCAGCCAAATTGGCTGAGCGTGAATCAGATTTATCTGACGAAGACCGTAGTGAAATTGCACGTAAAGTGGGTATTGGCGCAGTTAAATATGCTGACCTTTCTAAGCATCGTACCAGCGATTACATCTTCAACTGGGACAGCATGCTAAGCTTTGAAGGTGCAACAGCCCCTTACTTACAATATGCTTATACGCGTGTTCGCAGCATTTTCCGTAAATCTGGCGTTGATGCTGCAAGCTTAAAAGCCGATGTAAGTATTATTGAGCCGCAAGAGAAAACCCTCGCGCTTAAATTATTACAGTTAGAAGAAGTTCTTGATCTGATGATCAATGAAGCCACACCGCACGTATTATGTGGTTATTTATACGAACTAGCTAGTTTATACATGACATTCTATGAAGCTTGCCCAGTACTTAAAGAGGGCGTAGAGCCAAGTGTTCGTGATAGCCGTTTAGTGTTGTGTAATTTAGTGGCAGATACGCTGAAAACGGGTTTAGATCTGTTAGGCATCGAAGTCATGGAGCAAATGTAATCTGCTGCGTGTAGTTCGCTTTGACTGCGTTGTCGTGCTTTTTTAGCCTAAGTCACATACAAAAACGTATGCTCCTTGGCATAAAAAAGCACTTCGCCTTGTCAGCACTTCTACACTTGCAGATGCGAAGCTTGGCACTAAATAGTTGGCCCTAATCACATACAACTACGTATGCTCATAGGGATAAGTCGAGTGTCCGCCTTATCTTAGACTAAACTACTTAGGTGAACGTCTGCTGCGTGTAGTTCGCTTTAGCTGCGTTGGTAAAACTATTTAAACCGTATGCTCCTATGCATAAATAGTTTTACCGCCTTGCTAGCACTCCTAGACTTACAGATAATTTTAGGTTTAGGTGTTAGATTTATATTGACACTGTTCGGTATGTTCACCAATTTTGTAGCTGATAGCTGATAGCTGATAGCTGATAGCTGATAGCTGATAGCTGATAGCTGATAGCT